>NZ_JBPQTL010000006.1:0-122875 GCF_051386295.1 Micromonospora sp. URMC 105
CGCCCACCCCCGGGCGGACCCCCCACCACAGGTCCCTGGAGGCCACCGTGAAACTCCGCTCCCCACGCGTGGCGACGTTCGCCGTCGCGCTCGCCGCCGCCCTGGTCGCGGCCACCGTCGTGGCTCCACCGGCCGCGTCCGCCGCCACCGCCGCCTTCGTCCGCACCTCCAGCTGGGGCAGCGGGTACGAGGCCAAGTTCACCGTCACCAACGACAGCTCGGCCAGCATCAGCTCCTGGAACGTGCAGTTCGACCTGCCCGCCGGCAGCTCGCTCGGCACCTTCTGGGACGCCCGGCTGACCACCTCCGGCCAGCACGTCACCGCGGTCAACCAGTCCTGGAACGGCACCCTCGCCCCGGGCGCCAGCACCTCGTTCGGCTTCGTGGTGAACGGCACCGGCGACCCGGTGAACTGCACGGTCAACGGCGGCGCCTGCACCGGTGGCGGCGGCAACCCGTCCGCCCCGGCCACCCCCGGCGGCCTGCGGGTCACCGGCACCACCGCCTCGTCGATCGCGCTGGCGTGGAACGCCGTCGGCGGCACGGTCACCGGCTACCGGGTGTACGAGGGCTCGGCCGTCCGGGCCACCCTCACCGGCACCGCCACCACCCTCAGCGGGCTGGCCGCCTGCTCCGCGCACAGCTACACGGTGGCCGCGTACAACTCCTCCGGTGAGTCGGCGAAGTCGGCGCCGGTCTCCGCCACCACCACCGGCTGCTCCGGAGGCACCGCCGGAATGGCCGTCGCGCCCTACCTCTACCCGGGCTGGGGCGACCCGCCCGCGCCGTCGACGGTGATGGGGGCGACCGGGGTCAAGTGGTTCACCATCGCGTTCATCCTCTCCAGCGGCGGCTGCACCCCGGCCTGGGACGGCACCGGCTCGCTCACCGGCGGCGTGCACGCGAGCACCATCGCCGCGATCCGGGCCGCCGGCGGTGACGTGATCCCGTCCATCGGCGGGTGGAGCGGCAACAAGCTCGGCCCGAACTGCTCCTCCGCGGCCGCGCTGGCCGGGGCGTACCAGCAGGTGATCAACGCGTTCGGGCTGAAGGCGATCGACATCGACATCGAGAACAGCGACGAGTTCGAGAACGAGGTGGTGCAGGACCGGATCCTCGGCGCGCTGAAGATCGTCAAGCAGAACAACCCGGGGATCAAGACGATCATCACCTTCGGCACCTCGACCACCGGGCCGAACTACTGGGGTACCCGGCTGATCAACCAGGCCGCCGCGCTCGGCGCGAACATCGACACCTTCACCATCATGCCGTTCAACTTCGGCGGCGGCGCGAACATGTACCAGAGCACGGTCAACGCGGCCGAGGGGCTGAAGAACGCGCTGAAGACCGCCTTCGGCTGGTCGGACGCCACCGCGTACGCGCACATGGGCATCTCCGGCATGAACGGCCTCTCCGACCAGCAGGAGCTGACCTCGCCGGCCACCTGGACGCAGATTCGCGACTGGGCGAAGGCCCGCAACCTGTCCCGGTTCACCTTCTGGTCGGTCAACCGGGACCGCCCCTGCCCGGGCGGCGGCGTGGTTGCCCACTGCTCCGGCATCGCCCAGAACACCTGGGAGTACACCTCGATCACCGCGAAGTACTGAGCGGCGGCGTCGCGGTCAGCGACCGGCGGTCACCGACTGCCGGTCGCGCCGCGCCCGCCGCTTGCGGATCTTCTTGACCACCCAGCTCACGATCATGACCGCGAAGACCGCGAAGATCGCGTAGTTGAACCAGCTGCTGTAGCGGTCCACGTCCTCCCACCGCGAGCCGAGCGCGAAACCCAGCCCCACGATCAGGCTGTTCCACACCCCGCTGCCCAGCGTGGTCAACAGGACGAACTCACCCAGCGGCATCCGGTTCGCCCCGGCCGGGACCGACACCAGGCTGCGTACCACCGGCACCACCCGGCCGATCAGCACCGCCCACCGGCCGTACCGCTCGAACCACCGGTCGGCCTTCTCCAGGTCGTCCCGGTCGACCAGCGGGAGGTGGTCCAGCCAGCGCTTCAACCGCTCCTCGCCGAGCGCCGCGCCGAGCCAGTAGAGCACCAGCGCGCCCAGCAGCGAACCCGCCGTCGCGGCCAGCACGATCACCACCAGGTGGAACCGGCCCTCGCTGGCCAGGTAGCCGGCCATCGCCAGCACGACCTCGCTGGGGATGGGCGGGATGATGCTCTCCAGGGCCACCAGCAGCGCCACCCCGACCGCGCCCAAGGAGTCGATGACGCTCGCCACCCACCCGGTCAGCCCGGTGAACTGGTTCGGGTCGACGTTCTGGGCGAGAGCCATGGGCGTCCTTCCGAGAGCTGCCGGGATCGGACAGTGGTACCCGCGCAACCCGTCCCCACACCTGCCGGTGACCCGCCCCACTGACCATCCGCTCAGCGCGACCCGTCCGGGCGCCGGCACCCCTGTCCCGCTTTGCGGCGTGTCGGGGTGTCCGGCGCCGAGGAGAGCCCGACCCGCCGCAAACCGGGGGGCGGGGGCGGTCAGTGCGCCGGGTGCACCGCGGTGTCGGCCGGCCCCTGCCGCCAGCCGGTGAACCGGACGGCGAGCCCCGCCCGCAGCGGCGCGCAGCAGAACGGGCCGGCGGTGGCCTCGGCCGCCGGGTCCAGCGGGGCGAGCCGAACCAGCCGCCACGGCTCCTCGTCCACCCGGGCCCGGACGGTCAGCGCGTCGCCGGCCCGGCTGACCCGGACGGTCACCTCCCGCCCCGCCCACTCCGGCACCGGCGCCAGCGACCAGTCGGAGAACTCCCGGGTCACCACCGCGCCGAGCTGGAGCTCACCGTCGCTCAGCTCGACGCCGGTCTTCACCCAGGTGCGCTCGTCCACCCGGACCAGCACGCCGGCCTGATCGAACTGCCCGGTGAGGTCGAGGGTGAAGCTCACCTCCATGGCACTGCCGACCGGCAGCGGCGCGAGCAGGGCCGGCCCGTTGTCGTGTACGAAGCCGTAGCTGGTCCGCCGCCAGAAGTCGCTCTCCGCCGCCGGCTCGACCACCAGCTCGCCCGCCGGGCCGTGCTCGGCGCGCACCGGCGGGTGCAGCCAGGCGCCCCGCGCCCAGCCCAGAGGTTCGCTCGGCGGTACCAGTCCGGTCTCCATGATCGGCACCGTACCCGTCGAAGCCGGGCCGGGGCGGCCCGACCGCGCGCCGGCCGGGTTTGCCGCGGTGATCGACCGGAGATGTTCATCCGGCATGGGTGACCGTTGGTATTCCGAGGCCGTCGTCTACTGCCTCGACATCGACACGTACGCGGACTCCGACGGCGACGGGGTCGGTGACATCCAGGGGCTGATCGGCCGGCTGGACTACCTGGCCCGGCTCGGGGTCACCTGTCTGTGGCTGCACCCGATCCACCCGTCGCCCAGCAAGGACGACGGGTACGACGCCACCGACTTCTACAACGTGGACCCCCGCTTCGGCACCCTCGGCGACTTCGCGGAGCTGCTGCACCAGGCGCAGAACCGGGGCATTCGGGTGATCATCGACCTGGTGGTCAACCACACCTCGGACGAGCACCCGTGGTTCCAGTCCGCCCGCTCCTCGCCCGACTCGCCCTACCGGGACTGGTACGTCTGGTCCGACACCGAGCCGGACGACCGGCGCCAGGGCATGGTCTTCCCCGGCGAGCAGAACGAGACGTGGAGCTACGACCGCACCGCGAAGGCGTGGTACTACCACCGGTTCTACAAGTTCCAGCCGGACCTCAACTTTGCCAACCCGAAGGTCCGCGCGGAGATCAAGAAGATCATGTCGTTCTGGCTGCAGCTCGGCGTCTCCGGCTTCCGGATGGACGCGGTGCCGTTCATCATCGAGCTGACCGAGCCGGGCAACCCGAACTCGCCCAAGGACTTCGAGTTCCTCACCGAGATGCGCCAGCACGTGCAGTGGCGGCGCGGCGACGCGGTCCTGCTGGCCGAGGCGAACGTCGAGCCGGACCAGTTGCCGACGTTCTTCGGTGACTCCGGCGGCTCGGGCAACCGCATCCACATGCTCTTCGACTTCATGCTCAACGGCCGGCTCATGCTGGCCCTGGCCCGGCAGGACCCGGAGCCGGTGATCGAGGCGCTGCGGGACACCCCGACGCTGCCCGTCGGCGGGCAGTGGGCCACCTTCCTGCGCAACCACGACGAGATCGACCTCTCCCGGCTCACCGCCGAGCAGCGCAACCAGGTGTACGCCGAGTTCGGCCCGGACGAGGACATGCGGATCTACGACCGGGGCATCCGGCGCCGGCTCGCCCCGATGCTCGGCAACGACCGCCGCCGCCTCGAACTGGCGTACGCGTTGCAGTTCTCGCTGCGCGGCACGCCGGTGCTGCGCTACGGCGAGGAGATCGGCATGGGCGAGGACCTGTCGCTGCCCGGCCGGGAGGCCATTCGTACGCCGATGCAGTGGTCGTACAAGCCGAACGCCGGGTTCTCCACCGCCGACCCGGAGAAGCTGGTCCGGCCGGTGATCGACAAGGGCGAGTTCAGCTACGAGAAGGTCAACGTGACTGCCCAGCGCCGCGACCCGAAGTCGCTGCTGTCCTGGTTCGAGCGGATGATCCGTACGCTGCGCGAGGCCCCGGAGATCGGCTCCGGCTCGACGACGCACATCGACGTACCGATGCCGGCCGGGGTGCTGGCGCACCGCGCCGACGGGCCGACCGGGACGATGGTCTTCCTGCACAACCTGGGCACCGACGACGTCGAGGTCGACCTGAGCTCGCTCGCCGCCGAGGCGGACCTGCCGACCGACGTCCTCGCCGACCGGGGGTACGGCGAGGTGGGCAAGCTCGACCGCCTCAAGCTGGCCGGCTACGGCTACCGCTGGATCCGGCTCTGCCGGGGCTGACCACGGCCTCGCCGGGTCCCGTCCCGGGGTGACGTCCGGCCGGACGCCACGCGCCGGTAGGGGCAGCGGTCAGCGCACGCCGAAGGCGCGGATCACGGTCTGCTCGACCGAGTTGCCCGCGCGGTCCGTGGCGCCGGCGCGCAGCGACAGGTACGCCGCGCCCTCCGGCGCCGTCAGGTGCGCGGTCCAGGCTCCGTCCGGCGTGCGCTCCAGCGACTGCTTCCGCCAGTGCCCGCCGTCGTCGTACGAGATCTCCAGCGTGACCGGCCCGATGCCGCCGGAGCCGGTGACCCCGGGCAGGTGCGCGGCGGAAACGGTCAGGTCGGCCCTGCCCTTCGCCGTGCCGATGGCGTCGGTGTCGACCGTGTAGTCGAGCTGGAGCAGCGGCAGCACGGTCGACTCGACCCCGGCCGGCGCCTTGGAGCGGAACCGCCACTGGGTTTCGGTGCTGGTGGAGTACGGTCCGGCCGCCGGGTCCTGCCGGGTCCGCACCGCCAACCGGTACGGCAGGTCGGCCGCGTCCGGGGCGGTGCCGCTGATCCAGGTGCTGCTGCTCTGGCCGAGCAGCGTGTCCCCCTGGTACAGCTGGTTGGTCTGCTCGGCCGCGTTCAACGCCATGCCGACGTGGTCGGCCCCGCCCCACCCGGGCACGTCCAGCCTGAGCGAGTCACCGGACCGGGTGGGTAGCGTGAAGTTGTCGTTCAGGTGCGGCCGTTCGATCGGGGTGAAGAACCGCTCCTCGTCGTGGCTGCCCGCCCGGTAGCTGCGCCGGGTGTCGAGCTGGTACGTACCGGACTCGAGGTACGCCTCCTGGCCCCACCGGTACCGCTCGCCGGTGGACACCCAGTCGGTGCGGACCGCGGCGAGCGGCCGGTTGCTGGTCCGGCCGATGCCCCAGTCCGAGTACGACGGCCAGTCGAACCGGAACTCCCCGCCTCGGGCCTGCGGGGTGGGCAGGGCGAAGCCGACGTCGATCCGGGCCAGTGTCCTGCTGGTCTCGGTCCGGGTCAGCTCGCTCGGGATCCGGTTGTGGTACGCCTGGACCAGGTCGTACAGGTATTCGGCGACCGGCTGCGAGGCCACCTCCACCTTCGTCGGCCCGCTGCGGATCTGCCGGATCAGCGCCTCGCCCTCGTCCGTGCTGAGCAGCGCCACCTCGATCGGGGTGGGCGTGGAGAAGTCGACGGAGTAGTCGCGCACCTCGCGCCACGGGTGGTCGTTCACCACCAGCATCAGCTTCGCCCCGGCCGCGGTCGCCGCGGCGGCCTGCGCGGAGTCGCCGACCTCCTGGTTGTGCCGGACCACGACCACCTTGCCCCGGGCGTCCAGGCCGGCGTAGTCGCTCGCCGCGCCGTTGCCGGCGAAGACGGCGGGCAGCGTCCACCGGCCCTTCGGCAGCTGGGTGGTGCCCTGCTGGCGGACCACGTCGTCGAAGTCGACCTTCGTGGTGCCGACCCGCAGCACCGGCTGCTCCTTGCGCCAGCGGGCGCTGACGTGGAAGTCGCCGTGCGTGACGTCGTGGCTGGTGGGCTGGGCCCAGAAGCTGTCGTAGAAGACGCCGCCCTCGAGGAACGACCGCCAGCGGCCGTCCCCCCGGGACCGGAAGTAGTCCAGCCGGGCGAACGTGTCGGCGGTCGGCTGCGGCACCAGTGACTGGAGCCGGCGCGCCGCCGCGCCGTCGAGCCGGACCGTGGTGTCCGCGCGCAGGTCGATCTCCGGGTCGCCGAGCAGGGCCAGGCCGAGCGAGTTCGGCCCGTGGCTGCCGGTGACGTTCAGGAACGTCATCGCCGAGTAGACGCCCTCGGGCAGGTACAGCTGTGCCGTGCCGTCCGCGTCGGTGTCGACGAAGTCCGGCCCGTGGCTGCCCGGCTGACCCAGCTCGACGGTGCCGGCGGTCGGCCGGCCCGCCCGGTCGGTCAGCTCCAGCGTGAGCCGGTGGTACGGGGTGAACGTGCCGAGGCCGATCGCGGTGCGGGTGAGCACGGAACGGTCCGGCCCGGTGGCGACGAGCTGACCGGTGTACCGGCTGCCGACGGCGGCCCGGGAGGTGTCCGTGGTCAGGGTGACCGTGGCGGTGCCGTGGGCGGGCACGGTCAGCTGCCCCGTGGAGAGGGCGAACAGTCCGGCCGGCGCGGTCGGGGCGTCCACCGTCAGGTCCAGCGTGATCGGCGCGCCGGTGGTGTTGGCGTACGTCACCGGACGGGTGCTGCCGCCCGCCTTCGCCGTCTCGTACCGCACGCTGGTGTACGCGGTGCCGGTGGCGACGATCGGGGCGCGTACCGCCGCGGCGACGTCGACCCGGCCGGTGCCGGCCTGGTACGCGTCGTACTGCGGGGTGGCCTTCGTCGTGCTGACCAGGGCGTCCTTGAGCTGCTGACCGGTCCAGTCCGGGTGCTTGGCGGCGAGCAGCGCGGCCGCGCCCGCCACGTGCGGCGCGGCCATCGAGGTGCCGTCCAGGCTCTGGTACGCCCCCTCGCCGGGCGCGTACCGCGAGCGGGCCGCGAGGACGCCGACGCCGGGCGCGGTCAGCTCCGGCTTGATGGCCTCGTCGCTGGTCCGGGGTCCCTGGCTGGAGAAGGGGGCCAGGTGGTCGTCGGCGTCGACCGCGCCGACGGTGAGCGCGGCGTCCGCCGCGCCCGGGGCGGTCACACTGCCGGGCGAGCCGAGGTTGCCGGCGGAGACGACGAAGAGCGCGCCGGTCTCCGCGCTGAGCGTGTCGACCGCCTGGCTGATCGGGTCGGTGCCGTCGCTGGGCTGGCTCGAGCCCAGGCTCATGTTGACGATGTCGGCGTCGGCGTCCCGGACCGCCCACTCCATGCCGGCGAGGATCCAGGAGTCCAGCCCGAAACCGGCGTCGCTGAGCACCTTGCCGACGGCGAGCCGGGCGTCCGGGGCGACGCCCTTCTCCCGCCCGCCGGAGGCGGCGCCGGTGCCGGCGATCGTGGAGGCGACGTGGGTGCCGTGCCCGATCCGGTCGTCGAGCTGCTCGTCGGGGACGAACACGGCCGACTCGGCGATCCGCTCGGCGAGGTCCGGGTGCGTGGCGTCGACGCCGGTGTCGAGCACGGCCACGCGTACGCCCGCGCCGGTGTCGCCGCCGGCCCACACCTCGGGGGCGCCGATCTGCGCGGTGGTGGCGGCGAGGTCCGCGTGGACCCGCCCGTCCAGCCAGATCCGGGCGATCCCAGCGCCGAAGCGGCCGCTGCCGCCGCCGGCCGTGGTGGTCGACGTCCTGGCGGTGCCGGCGGTGACCGCGGCCCAGAACTCGTCGGCCCGTTCCCGGTCCTCGCGCAGCGCGGCACCCTTGATGCTGCTCAGCCCGCGGGTGCGGGTCGCCCCGGCGGGTACGGCGCCGGCGCGCAGCCCGGCCGCCGCGTCGGTGTACGACACGATCAGCGGCAGGTGATCGACGTCCGCGTCGCCGTACCCGTCGGCGATCAGGCGGGTGACGTTGAACAGCCGCTTGTCCAGGTTGCCGGCGGCCAGGTAGGGGAGTACGGACTGGGGGTAGACGTAGAGGTCGTCCCCGGATTCCACCACTCGCACCGGGGCCGGGGTGCCGTCCGGCCGCCGTACGTCGACGGTCCCGCCGTTCGCGGTGCGTCGGGTGGTGACCACGTCGCCGGTGATCAGGGTGACCGAGTGGGTGCCCGGCGGGGTGGGCAGGTCGGATGCGCCGGTCGGCGCTGTGGGAGTCGGGCGGGGGGTGGCCGCCGAGCCGGCGCCGGCGGCGAAGGCTGGTGAGCCTCCGGTCGCCGCCAGGGCCGCGGAGACCACGGCGGCCAGCCACGCTCTCCGGGATCGCGAGAACTTCACGTGATCATGTCCTTGCCTCGTCTGCTGCTTCAGTCGCCGACGGGTCGGCGACGTCTCCGGATGCCGTTGCCTGACCGGAACAGCAGGGCACCGGGCATCTGTCGGAGGACCAGACGGGACGGTACGCCGCGAAGATCATTTCGCATAGGAGTCGGTGCGGATCGACAGCCGGGTCAGGGCTGATGCGCGGCGGTGGGAGGGGGTTAAGCTCCATCGATCGAGCCAAGTTACCCGGAGGTAATCATGTCGGAAGAGCCTCGCGTCGCCATCGTCACCGGAGCCGCGCGCGGTATCGGCGCGGCCACCGCCCGCCGGTTGGCCGCCGACGGCATGGCCGTCGCCGTGGTCGACATCGAGGAGTCGGCGACCAAGGAGACGGTGGACGCGATCGCCGCGGCCGGCGGCCGGGCCCTGGGCGTCGGCGCGGACGTGTCGGACCGGACCCAGGTGGAGGCGGCCGTCGAGCGGGTCGCCGCCGAGCTGGGCGCGCCGACCGTACTGGTCAACAACGCCGGCGTGCTCCGCGACAACCTGCTGTTCAAGATGTCCGACGGCGACTGGGACACGGTCATGGGCGTACACCTGCGGGGCGCGTTCCTGTTCAGCCAGGCCGCACAGCAGCACATGGTCGAGCGGAAGTGGGGCCGGATCGTCAACCTCTCCAGCACCTCCGCGCTGGGCAACCGGGGCCAGGCGAACTACTCGGCGGCCAAGGCCGGTCTGCAGGGCTTCACCAAGACGCTCGCCATCGAGCTGGGCCCGTTCGGCGTGACGGTCAACGCGGTCGCGCCGGGCTTCATCGTCACCGACATGACCGCCGCGACCGCCGCCCGGATGAAGGTCGACTTCGAGGCGTTGCAGCAGCACGCCGCCGCCGAGATCCCGGTCCGCCGCCCCGGCCGCCCGGAGGACGTCGCCCACACCATCTCGTTCCTCACCAGCGAAGGCGCCGGCTTCGTCTCCGGCCAGGTCATCTACGTAGCCGGCGGCCCCAAGTCCTGACCCCTCCCACCCCCGTTGGAATGGCCACTCTTTCGGAGAAAGCGTGGCCATTCCGCGTTCCATGGCCACGCTTTCTCCCGAGAGTGCGGCCGAAGGTGGGCCTGGGGGCGGTGGGTCAGGTGGGGGAGTGACGGGTGCGGGCGAGCCAGAGGAGGCCGAGGATCGGCAGGACCAGGGGGATGTAGCCGTAACCGCTGCCGAAGTTGGACCAGACCGTCTCGTCCGGGAAGAGTTCCCGGTCGACCAGGCTCAGCGCGCCCACCCCGACGACCCCGATCAGCTCCACGGTGCAGCAGGCGAGCGCCACCCGCCGCCCGGCGTGACCGGCCCGGGCCAGCCCGACGGCGGCGACGATGTAGATCACCGCGGCCAGCGCGGAGAGCAGGTAGGCCACCGGTGCCTCGTCGAACTTCGTGGCGATCTGGAGCCCGGCCCGCGAGGTGGCGGCGATCGCGAAGAGCAGGTACACCGCGATCAGCAGCCGGCCGGGACCGGAATTCGTGGTGCGCGCGGGCGTCCCGGTCTCAACCACCGAGGACCTCCCAGGTCTGCTGGAGCCGGACCACGACCACGGGGGTGACCAGGCAGATCGCGCAGACGATCGCCGAGCCCCAGCGGGTCGGCTCCATCTTGGCCAGCACCCAGGCCAGCGGCGGCAGGCAGACCAGCGTCACCAGGTAGCCGAAGAAGGCGCCGGGCTCGCCCGGCCGCTCGCCGCCGCCGAGCGCGACCAGCGCCACCACGGCCAGCGCGAGCAGCGCCACCTCCAGCACCGCCAGGCCGAGGAACTGGAGACGGTCCGGCGCGCGGTGGCGCACCGCCGCGATCAGGCTCCAGAGCGCGAGTACGAGTGACAGCACGATCGTTGCCGTCGCGAGGATCCCGTCCACCGGCGAACCGGCTGAGGCTGCGCTGGTCATCGCGGGCACACCGTCGGAGTCTCGGTCACCGGCACAGCCTACTAAGCGTCGTAGTAATCGCCCCCGCCCCGGTCGCTCCGCCACGTCGGCTGCACCTGCCCCGCCGGGGGCGACTAGGTTGGATCACGGCCACGGCATCGCCGTGGCGGACGACGACTCCGGGGGTACTCGTGCTGCGGTTCGGCTTGTTCGGCACCGGTCACTGGGCGGCGGAGACGCACGCCGCCGCGATCGACGCGCACCCGCGCGCCGAACTGGTGGGAGTGTGGGGACGCAACCCGGAGCGCGCCGGCGAGCTGGCGAACCGGCACGGCGTACCGGCGTTCGACGACGTCGACGCGCTGCTGGACGCCTGCGACGCGGTGGCGGTCGCGCTCCCGCCCGACATCCAGGCGGACCTCGCCGTCCGCGCCGCCACCGCCGGCCGGCACCTGCTGCTGGACAAGCCGCTGGCGCTCACCCTGGCCGACGCCGACCGGGTGGTCGCCGCCGCCCAGCAGTCCGGGGTGGCCTCGGTCGTCTTCTTCACCCAGCGCTACCACCCGAACGTCACCGGCTTCCTCGCCTCGACCGCCGCGGCCGGCGGCTGGCAGCACGCGCGGGCGACCATGTTCGCCTCGATCTACCAGCCCGGCAGCCCGTACGGCGGCTCCCAGTGGCGGCGCGACCACGGCGCACTCTGGGACATCGGCCCGCACGCGCTGTCGATCATCCTGCCGGTGCTCGGCGGGGTCACCCGGGTCGCCGCGATGGACGGCCCGACCGGCCTGGTCCACCTGCTGCTCACCCACGACGGCGGGGCCACCAGCTCGATCTCGCTCACCCTGGACGCCCCGCAGGAGGCGGTGACCCGCGACTTCGTCTTCTTCGGCGAGAACGGCACCGAGTCCGTCCCGCCGGGCGACGGCAACGCGCTCACCGCCTTCGGCACCGCGATCGACCAGCTCCTGGAGGAGATCGACGCCGGCACCCGCGACCACCGCTGCGACGTGCGTTTCGGCCGGGAGGTGGTGGCGATCCTCTCCGCCGCCGAGGTCGCCCGCGCCCAGGGCCGCACCGTCGACGTCTGATCCAGGCCCACCGCGGCCGGCGCTCCCTGTCCCCTTCCGGCGGCGAGCCCGCGACCAGGCCGCACCGCCGGTAGCCCGGCGGCCGGGCGTGTCGGCGAATCCACGGCACCTGGGTTTCGAGCGATATGCCTGTGCGGCATATTTATGCCTCACAGGCATATCGCTCACCATGGCAGACGGGGGGCGGACGCTACTCGGAGTAAGCGACCCGGCGGCCCCGGCTCCGGGTCCCGGCCTCAGCCCCGGTCTTGGCCCCGGCCCGGCCCCGGGTCTTGGCCCGGCCCCAGCCCCGACGTCTGGCTCGCCGACGCCCGAACCCCGACGCGCGGCCTTCCGGACGCCCCGCGCTCCCGGCCTGACCGCCCGCCTCCCGAATACCGAGCGGCCAGGCAACGCCCGCACGGCGACGACGGGCGGTGACGGAAACCGCTCGCGGGGCGGGCGGCCCGGGGCTAGCCTGGCCGACATGTTCACGCATGCCCTGATCGACGTGGCCGCCGCGCCGGCCGTGCGGGGCCTCCTCCTGGTTGCCCGCCCGCGAGTCCGGCGCCCGGCCCTGGCCGGCCGGGACGCCCACCGCCGCGCCTGACCTGACCTCCGCGCCGCCGCCGACCGGTCCGCCGACTGGCCCGCCGACCGCTTCGCCGGTCGGTTCACCGACGGGTCCGCCGACCGGCGCACCCTCCGGTGCACCCATCGGTGCATCGGCCGGGCGGTGTGTCGGGTCACCACCGGTGCCGCCACGCCGCTGACCGCCGACTTCCGCGGTCAGCGGGCGGCGTCACGCCCGCGCCCGCGTCCCACGCCGAAATCTCCAGGGTCGTCCTAGTCCCGATCCCACTCGGACAGGCCCGCCCGTGCGCCCGCCTGTCCGTACCCGTCGCCGAGCGGCGACAGACAGGACGATCCCCGTGGCGCCCCGCCGAACCCGTACCACCGCACGCGACCGGACCCGTCGCGTACTGTCCCAGAACTTCCTGACCGACCCGGCCGCCGTCGCGCGGCTGGTCCGGGCCGCCCGACCCGGCCCCGACGACCTGCTGCTGGAGGTCGGCGCCGGGCGAGGTCAGCTGACCCGCCCGCTCGCCGCGCGCTGCGCGCGGCTGATCGCGTACGAGGTGGACCCGGCCGCCGCCGGGGAGCTGGCCGCCCTCGCCGCGCAACTGCCCCAGGTCAGCCACCGGCAGGAGGACTTCCTCGCGGCACCGTCACCGGACGAGCCGTTCTCGGTAGTCGGCAACATCCCCTGGTCGCTGACGGCGGCGGTGGTCCGCTGGTGCCTGGCCGCGCCCGGGTTGCAGGCCGCGACCCTGCTCACCCAGCTGGAGTACGCCCGCAAGCGCAGCGGCGACCACGGGCGGTGGAGCAGGTTGACCGTGCTCACCTGGCCGGAACACCACTGGCGGCTGGCCGGGCGGGTGCCGCGCACCGCGTTCCGGCCGGTGCCCGGCGTCGACGGCGGGATCCTGCGCGTCGAGCGCCGCCCCGCGCCGCTGCTGCCCCCGGCGGCGCTGCCGGCGTACCGGAGCATGGTGGAGCTCGGCTTCGGTGGCGCCGGCGGCTCGCTCGCGGCCTCGCTGCGCGCGGCCTATCCGCGCGTCCGGGTGGACGGTGCGCTGCGGGCGGCCCGGCTCGACCCGGCCACGCCGGTCGGGCTGGTCTGGCCGGAGCAGTGGCTGGTCCTGTTCCGCCTGCTGCACGCCCACGACCCGCGCGATCGGCACCCGTCCGGAGCGGTTCCGGCGCCGAATGCCTACCGTGCGGGCAGGCGAAGCGGACGAGAGGCTGTACGGGATGACCCACGGCGAGAGCGGCGGTGACCGGGCGTCGCCACCCGAGGGTGGCCCGCACCTGCGGGCGGTGCCGGAGGGCGCCGCCGCGCCGGACCCGCGCGCCGAGACCGACGGTCTGCTGCGCGCCGTCGCGCGCGGCGACGATGCGGCCTTCGCCTGACCGTCGCGGTCGCCTGAGCCGGAGCGGTCAGGCGAGCGTGCCGAGCGCCTCGTGCAGTTCGGCCGGGTCGTCGAACTGGTCGGCGGGCAAGGCCCGCAACATCTGCAGCATCTCCGTGCTGGCCCCGTTCTCCTGACCCCAGCGGATCAGGTCCTCGCGGGAGACCGGGTAGTCGAGCCCGGCCAGGTAGTCCTGCAACTGCGCCCCGGTGACGGTCATGGCGCCCGGCTACCCGCCCTGCCCGCCGGCACACCGCCGTCCGCCCGGAAACTGCCCGCCGGCCTGCCGGCCTGCCGGCCGACCGGCCCGCCGGCCCGGTCGGCCCCGGGCCTGGTCGCGGTTTGCCCGCCGACCCGCCGGGTAGCCGCGGACATGCTGGTTCAGCGGCTCGGCGCGCCGAGCGACTTCGACCCGTTGCTGGCGCGTGTCCGGGACGCCCGGGTGGTGATGATCGGCGAGGCCTCGCACGGCACCTACGACTACTACCGGCTGCGCGAGCAGCTCACCCGTCGGCTCATCGCCGAGCAGGGCTTCTCCTTCGTGGCCGTGGAGGGGGACTGGCCGGACTGCGACCGCGTGAACCGCTCGGTGACCGGCGGCCCGGGCGGCGCGGCGGAACCGCGGATCGCCCTGGAACGCTTCGCGCGCTGGCCCACCTGGATGTGGGCGAACGCCGAGGTCAACCGCTTCTGCCGCTGGCTGCGAGCGTGGAACATGGAACGCCCGGCGGGGGAGCGGGCCGGCTTCCACGGCCTGGACGTCTACAGCCTTTGGGAGTCCATGCAGGCCATCTTCGACTACCTGGGCGAGGAGGACCCGCACTCGCTGGAGGCGGCGCAGGACGCCTACCGGTGCTTCGAGCCGTACGGCAAGCGGGTCGAGGAGTACGGCGCGGCCAGCCGGTTCGTCTCCGCGCGCTGCGAGGAGGAGGTGGTGCGCCTGCTGGCGCGTACCCGGGCACACGCCGCCTCGGACGGCCCGGACGCCTTCGCGGCCTGGCAGAACGCGGAGGTGGTGGCCGGCGCGGAGCGCTACTACCGGGCGATGGTGCGGGGCGGCCCCGAGTCGTGGAATGTACGGGACATCCACATGACGGACACCTTGGACCGCCTGCTGGAGCACTACGGCCCCGACGCGCGGGGGATCGTCTGGGCGCACAACACACACGTGGGTGACGCCCGGGCCACCGACATGGCCGCCGACGGGCTGGTCAACATCGGCCAGTTGAGCCGGGAACGGCTGGGGCGGGACGCGGTCGCGCTGGTGGGCTTCGGCAGCTACCGGGGGACCGTCGTCGCCGCGCCGCGCTGGGGGTCGCCGGCCGAGGCGATGGTCGTGCCGCCGGCCCGGGAGGGGTCGGTGGAGCGGCGGCTGCACGAGCTGATGCCGGAGCGGGCGGTGCTGGTCTTCGGCGGTGAGGACCAGCCCGAGTGGGTCACCGGCACCGTCGACCACCGGGCGATCGGGGTGGTCTACGACCCGAGCTTCGAGTCCTGGGGCAACTACGTGCCGACCCGCCTGGGCGACCGGTACGACGCCTTCGTCTGGTGCGACGAGACCACCGCGCTGCACCCGATGCCCGCGCTGAGCGCCATGGGCGAGATGGGGACCTACCCGGCCGGCGTGTAGGCCGGCCGGGCAGGTCCGGCGCTGGTCAGGCGTCGACCGGCTCGCGGTCGAGGTGGGCGCGCAGCCCCTCGCCCTCGATGTCCACGTTGGGCAGTGCCCGGTCCAGCCAGCGGGGCAGCCACCAGGCCGTCCGGTCCAGCAGCGACATGACCGCCGGCACGATGGTCATCCGCACCACGAACGCGTCGATGGCGACGCCGATCGCGAGCGCGAAGCCCATCGACTTGATCACCGGGTCGTCGAGGAAGACGAAGCCGCCGAAGACCGACATCATGATCAGCGCGGCGGCGGTGACCACCCGTGCGCCGTGACCCATCCCGTTGATGGTGGCCTGGCGGGCGGTGTCGCCGTGCACGAAGTCCTCGCGCATCCGGGAGACCAGGAAGACCTCGTAGTCCATGGCGAGCCCGAACAGGATGCCGATGAGCAGGATCGGCAGGAAGCTGATCAGCGGCCCCGGGGTGTCCAGCCCGACCAGGTCGGCCAGGTGGCCCTGCTGGAACACCGCGACGGTGATGCCGAAGGTGGCGGCCACGGTGAGCAGGAAGCCCAGCGCCGCCTTGACCGGCACCAGGATCGAGCGGAACACCAGCATCAGCAGCAGGATCGACAGCCCGACCACCAGCAGCAGGTAGACCGGCAGCGCGTCGGTGAGCTTCTCGGAGACGTCGATGCCGATCGCGGTGACGCCGGTGAGCAGCACCTCGGCGTTGCCGATCGCGCCGACGCCGTCGCGGATGTCCTGCACCAGCGTCTCGGTGGCCGCGTCGGTCGGCCCGGTCTTGGGGATGACGCCGAGCAGCGCCGTCCGGCCGGAGGGGTCCACCTGCGGCGGGGCCACGGCCAGCACCCCCTCGGTGCCCTGGATCAGCGCGGTGACCTGCGGTACGGCCGCCGCGGTGTCCTGCGGGGAGTCCGAGGTGACCACCACGGCGAGCCGGCCGGTGAAGCCCGGCCCGAAGCCTTCGCGGACGATGTCGTTGCTGACCCGGGCGGCGCTGCCCTCGGGTGCGGTGGCCGCGTCCGGCAGGGCCAGCCGCATGTCCTGGGCGGGCAGCGCGAGCAGCCCGAGGCCGAGCAGGCCGACCAGGATGACGGGGATCCGCAGCTTGGTCACCCAGTGCGCCCAGCGGAACCCGAAGCCGGAGCGGTCCTCGGCGGGCGCGGTGCCGTCGGCGGCCGGAGCGGCCTGGGCCCCGCGCAGCTTGCGGGGGAGCACCTTGCGGCCGGCGAAGCCGAGCAGGGCCGGCTGGAGGGTGATCGCGACGAGCACCGCCACGGTGACGGTGCCGGCGGCGGCCAGACCCATCACGGTGAGGAAGGGGATGTTGACCACGGCCAGGCCGGCCAGCGCGATGACCACGGTGGCGCCGGCGAAGAGCACGGCGGAGCCGGCGGTGCCGACGGCCCGACCGACCGCCTCGTCCGGTTCCAGCCCTTCGAGCAGGTGCTGCCGGTGGCGGGAGGTGATGAAGAGCGAGTAGTCGATGCCGACGGCCAGCCCGAGCATCAGGGCCAGGATGGGGGCGGTGCTGGTCAGTTCGACCACGCCGCTGAGCGCGTACAGGCCGGCCATGCCGACGGCGACGCCGATCAGGGCGTTGAGCATGGTCATCCCGGCGGCGACCAGCGATCCGAACGTGACGATCAGGACGATCGCCGCGACCAGCACGCCCAGCGCCTCGGTGGAGCCGACCTCGGGCTCGGAGTTGAGCACCTCACCGCCGGGCGCGATCTGCCAGCCCTGCGCCTCGGCCTGCGCGCCGACCTTCTCGTACGCCGCACGCTGCTCGTCGGTGACCTCGTCGGCGCCCGTCGCGAACTGCACCTGCACCAGGGCGTACCGGCCGTCGGGGGAGAGCGCCTGGGCCTGGAACGGGTCGACGGCGCCGACCACGCCGGGCAGGGTCGCCGCCTCCTGCACGACCCCCTTGACCACGGCCTGGCCCTCGGGCGTGCCGAGCCCGCCGGGCGCGGGCGCCTTCACCGCGATGGTGCCGGTGGCGCCGCTGGCCGCCGGGAACCGCTCGGCCAGCAGGTCCAGCGCCTGCTGCGACTCGGTCCCGGGCATGGTGAAGTTGCTCGCCGTCGGGCCGCGCAGGGTCGCCGCGGCGAGGCCGAGGCCGACGAGTACGACGAGCCAGACGGCGACGACGAGTCGCCGGTGGCGCAACGAGGCCCGGCCGAGCCAGTACAGCAGGGTGGCCATCAGATCCTTGTCCTCATTCGGGGGTGGGTGGGTCGAACGGCGCCAACGCCCGGGTGGCGATCGCCAGCAGGGCGGGGCGCAATTCGTCGTCGGGCACGTCGACGAACTCGGCACACGCCTCCGGCACGCCGGACAGCACGACCATCGCGGCGATCCGGCCGCCCGGGCCGTCACCCGGGCCGGCGAGCGCGTCGAGGAGCCGTTCGGAGATGCGCTGGATGTGCGCGAAGGCCGGCTGCGCCAGCAGTTCGGGGAACTCGCCGCGCAGCAGCGCGATCTCCCGCCGGAAGCGGACCGCGAGGTCGACGAAGCCCTCGGCGGCGGTGCGCTGGGCGGCGGCGCCGTCGAGGGCGCCGATCCGCTCGTCGAGCCGGCGCAGCACCTCGATCGGCTTGGCCATCAGCTCGGCGAGCAGGGCTTCCTTGTTGGCGAAGTGGTAGAGCACGGCGGCCTTGGAACAGCCCACCTCGCGGGCGATGTCCTGCAACGAGGTGCCCTTGTAGCCGGTCACCGCGAACCGCCGGGCCGCGGCGGCCAGGATCTCGCCGTGGGTCTGCGGGGTGGTCCGTGCCATGCGTTCCAGCATGCCTGACCGATCGGTCAGAGTCTGACCGATCGGTCAGACGTGTCGGGTGGCATTCGCCACACCGGTCATCCCCGGTCGGCGTCCGGTGCGCCGGTCCACCCGGCCAGCCACTCGCCGGACCAGGTCAGCGTGCCGGCGCGCAGGTCGGCGGCGAGCCCGCGGACCCAGTCCAGCTCGGTACGCAGCAGCGCCAGCCGGTACTCGTCCTCGACCAGGAACAGCCGCGGCAGGTCCACCGTGGCGAGGACGGCTTCCCGTTCGCGCAGCCGCGCGGCGAGGGTGTCGGCGCGTCGTTCGAGCTGCCGGGCCGCCTCGGCGGGCGGCAGCAGCGGCAGGAAGGAGAGCGCGGCGGGGAACTCGGGGAACTCGCGTGCCGGGGTGGCGAGCGCCTCGACCAGCCAGCCGTCGAGGGTTCGCCGGCCGGCCTCGGTCAGCTCGTAGACGGTGCGCTCCGGGCGGCGCTCGTCGCGGGCGGTGTGGCTGACCCGGACCAGCTCGTCGCGCCGGAGGCGCTCGATGGCCTGGTAGATGCTGTTGCGCTGCGCGACGTTGACCACGTCCTGCTTCTGGCGCTCCTGGATGAGCTGCTGCATCCGGTACGCGTGCATCGGCGCCTCGACCAGGAGGGCGAGCACCATCATCGCCAGCGGTGAGTGGCGGTGTGCGCGGGCGGCCATGCCCTCACCTTAGGTGACGGTCTTCCTCGTTATAGTCATTCTATGTATAGTCATGACATGACTAACGCATTGATCGTCGGCGGTGGCATCGCCGGCCCCGTCGCCGCCCTCGCGCTGCGCCGCGCCGGCATCGAATCGGTGGTCTACGAGGCGTACGAGCGGGACGCCGTCGGGGTGGGGGCGTTCCTGACCCTGTCGGTCAACGGGCTGGACGCGCTCCGGGCGGTCGGCCTCGACGAGCTGGTCGCCGACCTCGGCCACCCCACGCCCCGGATGGCGATGTTCAACCACAAGGGCCGCCGGCTGGGGGAGTTCGGCACCAGCGGCACCCGCACCCGGGGACGGGGCAGCACCACGGTGAAGCGGTCCGACCTCTACCGGGCGCTGCGCGGCGAGGCCGTCCGGCAGGGGGTGCCGATCGTGCACGGCGCCCGCCTGGTGGCGGCCGAGCCGACCGGGGCGGGCGTGCGTGCCCGGTTCGCCGACGGCCGCAGCGCCGAGGGTGAGCTGCTGGTCGGCGCGGACGGGCTGCGCTCGCGGACCCGGCAGATCATCGACCCGGCGGCGCCCGCCCCCCGGTACGTCCCACTGCTCAACGCCGGCGGCTTCACCCACGGGCTGGGGCTGCCCGGCGAGCGCGGCGTGATGAACATGATCTTCGGCCGGCGGTGCTTCTTCTGCTGGATTCCGGTCGGCGACGACGAGGTCTGGTGGTTCGCCAACCCGCCCCAGCCCGACGAGCTGACCCCGGCCCAGCTCGCCGCGATCGGCCCGGACGAGTGGCGGGCCCGGCTGCGTGACCTTTTCGCCGGCGACGCCGGCCCGGCGCTGCGGATCGTCGACGCCACCGACCGGATCCAGTACGGCTGGCCCACCTACGACCTGCCGTCGGTGCCCACCTGGCACCGCGACCGCATGATCGTCATCGGCGACGCCGCGCACACCGCCGCGCCCTCCTCCGGGCAGGGCGCGGCGATGGCCTTCGAGGACGCCGTGGTGCTGGCGCAGTGCCTGCGGGACCTGCCCGACGTGCCGGCCGCGTTCACCGCGTACGAGCGGCTGCGCCGGGGCCGGGTGGAGCGGGTGGTGGCGCAGGGGAGGCGCACCAGCGGCACCAAGGTTGCCGGTCCGGTCGCCCGGGTGCTGCGGGACCTCGCCCTGCCGATCTTCGCCAAGCGGATGGCGAAGGACGACGGCGCCTCGCTCGCCTGGCTCTACGACCACCACGTCGAGTGGGACGCGCCGGTCGCGGCCGGAGTCACTGCTCCGCGTGCTCCCGGTCGTACGCGGCCCGCGCCTCGCTGATCGCCCCGCGGTGCCGTTCGGCCCACTCGGTGAGCGCGACCAGCGACTCGTAGAGCTCCAGGGCCATCGGGGTGGCGGTGTACTCCACCTTCGGCGGCACGGTCGGGTGCACCCGCCGGTGCAGCAGGCCGTCCCGTTCCAGGTTGCGCAGGGTGAGGGTGAGCATCCGCCGGCTGATCCCCTCCACCTGCCGTTCCAGCTCGGTGAAGCGGACCGGCCCGGTGGCGGCGGCCACCAGGATGCCGATGCTCCACTTGCCACCGACCCGGTCCAGTGCCTCGCGGACGGTGCAGGCGCGGGCCTGTTCCCGTCCAATGGACACACAGCTGTTCCCCTGGGACACGAAAGTGCCTCCTTCCGCTCGGTCTGATGGTCACAGACGATGGCCTCGGTAACAAACCGTGCACCAAGGAGGAAGCCCGATGACGAACCGATGGCCGGCGCTGCTCGTGCTCTGCGCCGGCAGTTTGATGATCATCCTGGACGGGAGCATCGTCGCGGTGGCCCTGCCGGCCATCCAGCGCGACCTGGGCTTCGCCGCCGCCGACCTGCCCTGGGTGGTCAACGCCTACCTGGTCGCGTTCGGCGGGCTGCTGCTGCTCGCCGGGCGGCTCGGCGACCTGGTCGGCCGCCGGCGGGTCTTCCTCGCCGGGGTCGCCCTGTTCACCCTCGCCTCGCTGGCCTGCGCCCTGGCCGCCGACCCGGCCACCCTGGTCGTCGCCCGCTTCCTGCAGGGTGCCGGCGGGGCGCTCACCACCGCGGTCGGCCTCGGCATGGTCGTCGGGCTCTTCCCGGCGCCGGCCGAACGGGCCCGAGCCATCGCGGTCTTCAGCTTCACCGGCGCGGCCGGCGCCTCGCTGGGCCTGCTGGCCGGCGGGATTCTCACCGAGCTGGCCGGCTGGCCGGCGATCTTCCTGATCAACCTGCCGATCGGCGTGCTCATCGTGGGCGGCGCCGTGCGATGGGTGCCGGGCGACTCCGGCGTCGGGCTGCGGGCCGGGCTCGACCTGCCCGGCGCGGCGCTGGTCACCGCCGGGCTGATGGCCACGGTGGTGGCCATCGTCGGCGCCGGCGAGCACGGCTGGACCGCCCCGCGCACCCTTGCCGCAGGCGTCCTGGCCGGGGCGCTGCTCGGCGGGTTCACACTCCGGCAGGCGGTCGCCGTCACCCCGCTGCTGCCGCCCCGGGTGCTGCGCACGCCCGACCTGGTCGCCGCCAACCTGGTCCAGTTCCTCACCATCGCCGCGTTCTTCGGCTTCCAGTTCCTGCTGGCGCTGGAACTCCAGCTGGTGCTGGGCCTCGCGCCGGCCGAGACCGGGCTGGCCTTCCTGCCCACCCCGCTGGTGATCGCGGCGGTCTCGCTCGGCCTCGCCGGTCGGCTGATCGCCCGGTTCGGCGGCCGGGCGGTGCTGCTCGCCGGGCTGGCGCTCGCCGTACCCGGGTTCCTGCTGCTGGCCCGGTTGCCGGTGAACGGCAGCTACCCGACCGACGTGCTCCCGGCGATCCTCGTCTTCGGGTTGGCCGGTGGGCTGACCCTGCCCGCCGTCACCACCCTCGCCATGGCCGGCGCGGACCCGGCCGACGCCGGTCTCGCCTCCGGCCTGGCCAACACCACCCAGCAGGTCGGCGGCGCGCTCGGGCTGGCCGCGCTGGCCACCCTCGCCGCCCACCGGAGCGACCTGCTGCGCGACGCGGGCCAGGCCGGGACCGAAGCCCTCGCCGCCGGCTACCGCGCCGCGTTCGCCGCCGCGGCCGCCCTGGTCACCGCAGCGCTGCTGGTCGCCCTGGTGGCGCTGCGCCGCAATCAGGGCCGGACGGAGACGGTACCCAGCACCGTGGCCAGCTCGTCCAGCGCGGCCGGGTAGCGGTGCGCCGGCGGGGTGGCGTACCCGACGACCAGTCCGGGCGGGCCGGCCCCGGGGCGGTGCCGGTGGGCGGCCAGTCCGGTCAGGGCCAGCCCCCGGGCGGCGGCCCCGGCCAGCACCTCCACCTCGGTGGGCCCGTCCGGCGGCAGCGCGACGGTGGCGTGCAGCCCGGCGGCGACACCGCCCACGGCCACCCGCCCACCGAGCCGGTCCAGCAGCAGATCGCGCCGCTCACGGTAGCGGCGGCGGACGGTGCGCACCTGGCGGTCGTACCCGTGGCTGGTGATCAGGTCGGCGAGCGCGAGCTGCCCGACCACCTCGGTCTGCACGTCCAGGTGGCGCTTCGCCTCCACCACCGGCTCGACCAGCCGGGCCGGCAGCACCAGCCAGGCCAGCCGCAACGCCGGGCCGAGGGTCTTGGCCGCGGTGCCGACGTAGGCGACCTGCTCCGGGGCCATGCCCTGCACCGCGCCGACCGGCTGCCGGTCGTAGCGGAACTCCCCGTCGTAGTCGTCCTCGATCACCAGCGCGGCGGCGTCCCGGGCCCAGCCGGTCAGCGCATGCCGGCGCTCCGGCCGCAGGGTCACCCCCGACGGGTACTGGTGGGCCGGGGTGACCACCGCGGCCGCCACCCCGGCCAGCTCCCCGACGCCGAGCAGATCGGTGCGCGCGCCGGCGCTGTCCACCGGCAGCGGCAGCACCCGGCCGCCCTGGCGGCGCACCACCTCGCGGTGGAACGGCAGCCCGGGGTCCTCCATCGCCAGGCTCGGCGGACCGGCCTCCCGCAGCACCGTGGTCAGCAGGACCAGCGCCTGGACGTACCCGCTGGTGACGACGATCCGTCCGGGGTCGGCCAGGACGCCACGGGCCCGGCCCAGGTAGCCGGCGAGCGCGGCGCGCAGCTCGGCCCGCCCGCGCGGGTCGCCGTAGCCGTACACGTCGGCCGGGGCGGCTGCCAGCGCCCGGCGGGTGGCCCGCAGCCAGGCGGTGACCGGGAAGGCGCCCACGTCCGGGCTGCCCGGCCGCAGGTCGTACCGGGGCGCGTCGGAACCGGACGGCGGCGCGGTGACCGGCGGCCCGGCCTGGCGCAGCGGGCTCACCTGGGTGCCGGAGCCGACCCGGGCGACCAGCCAGCCCTCGGCGACGAGCTGGTCGTAGGCCGCGCTGACCGTGCCCCGGGCCAGGCCCAGCTCGGCGGCGAGCGCGCGGGTCGCCGGCAGCCGGGTCGACGGCGGCAGCCGGCCGTCCCGGACGGCCGCGCGCAGCGCCCGCTCCAGCCCGGCCCGCCGGCCGCCGCTGGCGTCCAGCTCCAGGTGCAGGTCGACGCCGAAACCGGCCCAGTCCATCGGCACGGAATTGGAGCTTAGGCGGGCGCCGGCCGGGGGCCGAGAATCGACCCCATGACCTCCACCCCTGCCGCTGCCGCCCTGCGCGCCCGGCACCGCCCCGGCGACCCGCTGATCCTGCCGAACGCCTGGGACGCCGGCTCCGCCCGCGCCGTCGCCGCCGCCGGCTTCCCCGCCGTCGCCACCAGCAGCGCCGCCGTCGCCGAGTCGCTCGGCCACGCCGACGGGGAGGCCACCCCGGTGGCCGAGATGCTCGCCGCGGTGGCCCGGATCGTCCGGGCCGTCGAGGTGCCCGTCACCGCCGACCTGGAGCGGGGGTACGGCCTGCCGCCGGCCGAACTGGTCGAGCGGCTGCTCGCCACCGGGGCCGCCGGGCTCAACCTGGAGGACTCCGACCCGGGTACGAGACGGCTGTGCCCGGTCGACGAGCAGGCGGACCTGCTGGCGGCCGTGCGCGCGGCGGCCGGGCCGGAGCTGGTGGTCAACGCCCGGGTGGACGCCTTCCTGCGCGCCCCCGGCGATCCGGCCGGGGTCTTCGACGAGGCGGTCCGCCGGGCCCGCCGCTACCGGGCCGCCGGCGCCGACTGCGTCTACCCGATCCTGCTGGCCGACCCGGAGCTGGTCGGGCGGTTCGTCGCCGCGGTCGACGGGCCGGTGAACGTCCTGCTGCGCCCCGGCACGCCGTCGGTGGGGGAGCTGGCCCGCCTCGGGGTGGCCCGGGTCAGCCTCGGCTCCGGCCTGTACGCCGCCGCCCGGTCCCGGGCCGCCGGCATGCTCGACGCGCTGCGGGCCGGCACCGACCCGTTCGCCGGCTGACCGCCGCGTCGGCTTGCGGCCGGAAGGCGCAGCCGGGAAGGTGAGCTGATGAGCGGGGCGGAGGAGACCCGGGACGGGGTCGGGCTGACCAACCTGGACCAACCGCTGCTCGCCGGCGGTGACGTCACCAAACGGGACCTGGTCGACTACCTGGACGCCGTACGCGAGCGCATCCTGCCCGGCCTGCGCGACCGGCCGCTGTCGGTGATCCGGCTGCTGCGCGGGCAGGACCCGTTCATGCAGAAGAACCTGCCGAAGTACACGCCGGACTGGGTGCGCCGCACCGCGGTCTGGGCGGAGGCGTCGCACCGGCAGGTGTCGTACGCCCTCTGCGACGACCGGCGCACCCTGCTCTGGTTCGCCAACCAGCGGGCGATCGAGTACCACCCGACGCTGAGCACGGTGGCGCACCCCGAGCACCCCACCCACCTGGTGCTCGACCTCGACCCGCCGGAGGGGGAGCCGTTCGGGCTGGTCGTCCGGGCCGCCGCCCTGGTGCGCCGGGCGCTGGCCGACGCCGGGCTGGCCGGGGCGGTGAAGACCAGCGGGGCGAAGGGCGTGCACGTCTTCGTACCGGTCGATCCGGCGACCACCGCCGAGGAGGCGGCCGCCGCCACCCGGGCCCTCGCCGTGCACGCCGAACGGCTCGACCCGGCCCTGGCCACCACCGCCTTCATCCGGGAGGACCGGGGCGGGCGGGTCTTCGTCGACGCGACCCGGGCCGGCGGGGCGACCGTGGTGGCCGCGTACAGCCCGCGGGTCCGGCCCGGCCTGCCGGTCTCCTTCCCGGTGGCCTGGGACGACCTCGACCGGGTCACCCCCGCCGACTTCACGGTGCGGACGGTGCCGGCGCTGGTGGCCGAGCGGGACCCGTGGGCCGACGCGCTGCCCGCGCCGCAGCGGCTCCCGGCCGACCTGGTCGCGGAGGGGCGGGCCATCCCGGTGGCCCGGGTACAGGCCATGCACGAGGGGAAACGCCGGGCGCGGGCCCGGCGGGAGGCCGGCTGACCTTCGTGCTCGACCCGGGCCCGGCCGGCCGGGCGGCGCCGACGGGTGGCGCCGCCGGTACTCGGCCTCGGCCGGCGCGGGGCGTCCGGCGGCGGTCAGGTGGCGGGCCCGCCCGCGCGTCCGCTGCCGCTCGTCGGGGACCAGCCGGGCGTCCGTCCCGTCGGCCGCGCGCCGACCGGCCTAGCCGGTGGCGGCGATCTGCAGCGGGTCCGCCAGCAGCGTGTCGAAGGCCAGTTCGGCGGCGCCGATCAGGGCGGCCTCGCACCCGAGCGCCGCCGCGCGCAGCTGCACGTGCTCCTGGCAGGGCGGCAGCACCATCGCGCCCAGGCGGCGGTGGACCGCGTCGGCGCCGGCGAGGTAGAGCTCGCGCAGTGAGCCGCCGAACACGACGA
Source organism: Micromonospora sp. URMC 105 (assembly GCF_051386295.1). Taxonomy (NCBI): domain Bacteria; kingdom Bacillati; phylum Actinomycetota; class Actinomycetes; order Micromonosporales; family Micromonosporaceae; genus Micromonospora; species Micromonospora sp. URMC 105. The sequence goes on from NZ_JBPQTL010000006.1 coordinate 25,442, forward strand.
TGTTCGGGTTGACCACGTTGACCAGGTTCGCCACGCCGAAGCCGAGCCAGTCGGCGACCCGGTCCACGGCCCGCCGGGCCGTCGGCTCGCCGTCGGCCGCCGCGCGGAGGATCTCGCCGACCGCCTCCGGTCCGTCGGCCTCCCGGCCGGCGTGCCGCAGCAGCGCCGCCTCGCCGATCTCGGTCTCCCAGCAGCCGCGCGAGCCGCACCCGCAGGGCAGGCCGTCGGGGTTGACCACCATGTGGCCGACCTTGCCGCTGCGCCCGCGGTGGCCGAGCACCAGCCGGCCGCCGCTGATGATGCCGGCGCTGACGCCCAGGTCGCCGTGCAGGTAGACGAGGTCGTCGACCCCCGTCGCCACGCCCCGGACGTGTTCGGCTAGGGCGGCGATGTCGGCGAGGTCGCCGGTGACGAAGCCCGGGCCGGTCGGGAACTCGGCGCGCAGCGCGGCGGGCAGCGCCTCGTCGGCGCCGCCGATCCGGATCCTGCCGTCGGCGTCGCGGGTGGTGTCGACCACGGCGACCGCGCCGCCGACGAGCAGCGCGTCGGCGGGGGCGGCGCGGTCCATGTCGCGGACGAGGGCGGCCAGCGGGCCGACGGCGTCCGAGGCGGTCATGCCGGGCGGACGGGCGGCCTCGCGCAGGTCGAGGATGCGACCGCCGAGGCCGATGCGGGCGGCGCGCAGCCGGTCGGCCTCGATGCTCAGGGTGTGGGCGTGGACCCGGTCGGCGCGAGGGCTGACCACCAGCGAGGGGCGGCCGGCGCGCCGGGCGGTGGTCGGGGCCTCCTCGGTCACCAGGCCGGCGGCGGTGAGGTCGGCGGCGAGCGCGCCGATGGTGCTGCGGTTGAGCCCGAGCCGGGCCGTCAGCTCGGCACGCGAGGTCGGTCCGTGCACGTGCACGTGGCGCAGTACGGCGCCGAGGTTCTGCCGGCGGATCTCCTCCTGGCTGGCGCCGGGCGCCGCGGGCAGCGGGAGTTCGGGGTTGCGGTTCTGCCGGGGTGGGCCGGACCGCATGGGTGTCGCCACGGTCAGCCGCCTCCCGTCGGTGCTCGGTGTCTGCCGGGGAGTACAACGAAGGGTCCCGGAAAACGGACTTCCGGGACCCGACGTCGTGACTACCCGCTGGTGTTACTTGGTGAGCGGCGCCAGCTTCGGGTCGTTGGCGTACGCCTCGGCCGCGTTCGCCTTGGTGACGGCGACCGGCGGGAGCAGGTACGTGTCGACGACCTTGCTGCCGTTGTTGTAGGACTTGGTGTCGTTGATCTCCGGCTTGTCACCGGCCTGGAGGGACTTCACCATCGCGATGGTCTGCTTGACCAGGTTCCGGGTGTCCTTGTTGATCGTCATGTACTGCTCGCCAGCCATGATCGACTTGACCGACTCGACCTCGGAGTCCTGGCCGGTGACGACCGGGACCTTCTTGCCGGCACCCTTGATCGAGGTGATGATCGCGCGGGCCAGCGTGTCGTTCGGGGAGAGGACGCCGTCCAGCTCCTTGTTGCCGTAGGTCGAGGTCAGCAGCTGGTCCATGCGGGCCTGCGCACCCTCGGCCTTCCAGCCCTGGATGGCGGTCTGCTTGACGTCGGTCTGCTTCGAGGCGACGACGACGTTGCCCTTGTCGATCTCCGGCTTGAGCACGCTCATCGCGCCGTTGAAGAAGACACCGGCGTTGTTGTCGTCCGGGGAGCCGGAGAAGAGCTCGATGTTGTACGGGCCGTTCGGCTTCTTGGCCTTCATGCCGTCCAGCAGGGCCTGGCCCTGGAGCTGGCCGACCTTGAAGTTGTCGAAGGCGACGTAGTAGTCGAGGTCCGGGGTGTTGGTGATCAGCCGGTCGTACGCGATGACCTTCACGCCGGCCTGGTGCGCCGCGGCGACCTGGGTCGACAGCTGCGCGGCGTCGGTCGCGCCGATGACGATGACCTTGGCGCCCTTGGTCACCATGGCGGTGATCTGAGCCTGCTGGTCGGCGACGGTGGTCGACGCGCCGGCGTACTGCACGTCGCTCTTGAAGCCGGCCTCCTTCAGGCCGTTGGTGAACAGGTCACCGGCGAGGACCCAGTTCTCCGAGGTCTTCGACGGCAGGGCGACACCGATCAGGGAGTCGGCCGCGAAGCCCTTGGCCGGGGCGCCGGCGCCGCCGGACTCACCGTCACGGCCGGAGCCGCAGCCGGTCAGGGCCAGCGTCGCGATGGCACCGATGGCCACCGTCTTGGCAAGCAGATTGCGCATGAGAGGGTAGTGCCCTTCTGGAGTGGTGATAGGGGAGAGGTCGGTGGCCGTCAGCCGGACACCGCGGTCTTGGCGGGCTCGCGCTCCGCTTCCGACGCAGACGGGGGCGTGGTGGGTGCGTCTCGGCGGAACGAGCGGGTGAGGCTGCCGATGATCGAGAAGCGTCCCTGCTTCTTGTTGTAGACGTCGAGTGCGACGGCCAGCAGCAGGACCAGGCCCTTGATGATCTGGACGCGGTCGGTGCCGACACCCAGCAGTTGCAGGCCGTTGTTGAGCACGGCCATGACCAGACCACCGACGATGGAGCCGCTGATGGTCCCGATACCGCCCGAGACGGCCGCGCCACCGATGAAGACCGCGGCGATCGCGTCCAGTTCCCAGCCGTTGCCGTCCTGCGGACCGGAGGCCGCCGAACGGGCCACGAAGATCATGCCGGCCAGGGCGGCCAGGACCGACATGTTCATCATGACGAAGAAGTTGACCCGCTTGAGCTTCACACCGGAGAGCTCCGCGGCCCGGGCGTTGCCGCCGACCGCGTAGATGTGCCGGCCACCGGAGGTGTTACGGGTGTAGAAGGAGTAGGCCAGCACCAGCGCCACCAGGATGATGCCGGAGACCGGGAAGCTGGTGCCGACGCGACCGCTGGCGAAGCGCAGCGAGGCGAAGACGATCAGACCGACCATGACGGCCATCCGGAGGACCGAGATCCACATCGGTGCCGGGTCGGCGTCCATCTCCCGGCGGGTCTTGCGGGACTTCAACTCCCGCCACACCACGGCGACGCAGGCGGCGAGGCCGAGCAGCAGCGTCAGGTTGTTGTAGCCCGTGCTCGGCCCGACCTCGGGCAGGAAGCCCGAGCCGATGATCCGGAACTCCTCCGGCACCGGGATGGTGTTGGCGTTGCCGATGAACTGGTTGCCGCCCCGGAAGAGCAGGAAGCCCGCCAGGGTGACGATGAACGCCGGCACCCCGATGTAGGCGACCCAGAAGCCCTGCCAGGCGCCGATGACCGCGCCGATGGCGAGGCCGAAGAGGATGGCGACGGGCCAGGGTAGGTCCCACTCCGCCATCGACTTGGCCACCAGGATGCCGGCGATGGCGGCGACCGAGCCGACAGACAGGTCGATGTGCCCGGCGACGATCACCATCAGCATGCCGATGGCCAGGATGAGGATGTACGAGTTCTGCTGGAACAGCGCGATCAGGTTGTCCGACCGCAGGGTCAGCCCGTCCGTGAGGATCTGGAACAGGAGGACGATCGCCACCAGGGTGAAGATCATCCCGAACTGGCGGGCGTTGGAAGTGGTGCCTCCGAAGAGGTTCTTCTGCAGGTCCTTCAATCGGCTCATCGTGTCTGCATCTTCTTCGTAGAGGTCATCTGCTTCATGAGGGTCTCCGGGTCCGCATCCTCGCGGGCGATCTCGCCCGTGATGGTTCCTTCGAACACGGTGTAGATGCGGTCGCAGAGCCCGATCAGCTCAGGCAGTTCCGAGGAGATGACGACGACGCCCTTCCCCTGGTCGGCGAGCCGCTGGATGATTCCGTAGATCTCGTACTTGGCGCCCACGTCGATGCCGCGTGTCGGCTCGTCGAGGATCAGCAGGTCCGGGTCGGTGAACATCCACTTCGCCAGGACGACCTTCTGCTGGTTGCCGCCGGAGAGCTTGGAGACGCCCTCGTCGACCGACGGGGTCTTGGTCCGCAGCTCCCGGCGGTACGACTCGGCCGCCTTGTACTCCGCGACCTGGTCGAGGACGCCGTGCCGGGAGATCTTGGACAGCTTGGCGGCCACCGTCGACGTCTTGATGTCGTCGAGCAGGTTGAGACCGATCGCCTTGCGGTCCTCGCTGACGTACGCGAGCCCGTGGGCGATCGCGTCCGCCACCGACTTCAGCACGATCTCCTTGCCGTCCTTGATGATCGTGCCCGACTCGTACACGCCGTAGGAGCGGCCGAAGACGCTCATCGCCAGCTCGGTGCGGCCGGCGCCCATCAGCCCGGCGAAGCCGACGATCTCGCCGCGGCGGACGACGAAGCTCTCGTTCTTGCAGACCTGGCGCTCGGCCGAGATCGGGTGCCGGACGTTCCAGTTGCGGACCTCGAAGAAGACCTCACCGATCTTGGGCGTGTGGTCCGGGAAGCGGCTGCTCAGCTCGCGACCGACCATGCCCCGCACGATCCGGTCCTCGTCGACGCCGCCCGCCTGCACGTCCAGCGTCTCCACCGTCCGGCCGTCCCGCAGGATGGTGATCTGGTCGGCGATCGCCTCGATCTCGTTCAGCTTGTGCGAGATCATGATCGAGGTGATGCCCCGCGAGCGGAAGCCGCGCAGCAGGTCCAGCAGGTGGCGCGAGTCCGCCTCGTTCAGCGCGGCGGTGGGCTCGTCCAGGATGAGCAGCTTGACGTCCTTGGCGAACGCCTTGGCGATCTCCACCAGCTGCTGCTTGCCGACGCCGATGTCCTTGATCAGGGTGTCCGGGTCCTCCTGGAGACCGACCCGGGCCATCAGGTCCAGCGCCATCCGGTTCGCGGCCTTCCAGTCGATCGCCCCCCGCTTGCGGGGCTCGTTACCGAGGAAGATGTTCTCGGTGATCGACATGTGCGGGATGAGCGCGAGCTCCTGGTGGATGATCACGATGCCGGCGGCCTCGCTCGCCCGAATGTCGGAGAAGCGGGTCTCGGCGCCCTGATAGACGATGTCGCCGTCGTACGTGCCGTACGGGTAGACGCCGCTGAGCACCTTCATCAGCGTCGACTTGCCCGCACCGTTCTCGCCGCAGATGGCGTGGATCTCACCGGCGCGAACCACGAGGTTGACGTCGGAAAGAGCCTTGACTCCTGGGAACTCCTTGGTGATGGAGCGCATCTCCAGGAGGATGGGCGCGTCGCTCATGACTTGCTGCACCTCGCCAACATCATGGATGCCTCTCGCTGGGTTAGGCCTCACGAGGTTTTGTTGCGTACCACAACTTATTCACGGCCGAAGGCGATCCGCAAGTTTCCGATGGACGGGAGTTGTAACAATCCGGCAATGCGGCGTCCCCTCCGTGCCTCGCCCGGCGCGGGCGTCCGGTTCCCCGGCCGCGAGGTGACGCGGTAGACATCGCCGGCTGTGTCGCCGGTCTCCGGCCGGGGCCGGTCCGCGCTCCGCCGCCGGGCCCCTGGGGCCGCGACCTGGGTGAACGTACCCGGCCCGGGAGAGCGGCAGGGCGACCCAGGGTCTACCCGGTCCTGCCGTCGGGCCGCCCGGCGCGGGGACCGCTCGGATCCGCTCAGGCGCGCTCAGACACGACGATTCCGGCCCGGCCTGCCCGGGCGGTGGGGGACCGGTGCGGGCGTCCGGCCCCGCGCTGCGCCGTCACGCACCGTCGAGCGATTGTCGGACGTGCTGCCGCGCCCGGTGCACCTGTGACTTCGCCGTGCCGACGGGGATCGCGAGATGCTCGGCGATCTCGTCGTAGTCCAGCTGGCACAGGTCCCGCAGCACCAGCGCGGCCACCAGGTTCGGCCGCTGGGCCTCGAGGCGTTCCAACGCGTCCAGCAGGTCCAGCCGGGAACCGGCGATCACGCTCGTGGTCCGCGGGTCCGGGACGTCCACCGGCAGCGCGGCAGCCGGCCGCTCGGCCGCGCGCCGCTTCAGCGAGCGGTACGTCTGCCGGGCGCAGTTGGCGACCACGACGTGCAGCCAGGTGGAGAACCTCGACCGGCCCTCGAACCGGGTGATGTGCAGGGCGACCTGGAGCAGGGCGTCCTGACACGCCTCCTCCGCGTCCTGCAGGCACGGCAGGAACCGGCCACACTGTCGGAGCACAACGGGGCCGATGCTCGTCAGCAACGCGTCGAGCGCCGTCGCGTCGCCGGCCGCGGCCTGTCGGGCCAGGGCCTCGGTCTCCGTACTGAGCGGCATGGGCCGGCCGTTCCCCCGAATGTGTGGCAGCGATGCGGCTGACGACCGGCCTATAGTACGGCGATGTCGGTGCCCGAGAGGATCGGTCGGTATCGAGTTCGCCGACGCCTCGGATCGGGTGCCTTCGCCACCGTGTGGCTCGCCGACGACGAGGACCTGGGGACCTCGGTCGCGCTGAAGGTCCTGGCCGACAACTGGACACACCACGTCGACGTCCGGACCCGCTTCACCGAGGAGGCGCGCATCCTGCGCCGCGCCGAGTCGGATCGACTGGTCCGCGTCCTCGACGTGGGGGAGTTGGCCGATGGGCGGCCCTATCTGGTGATGACCTACGCGTCGGGTGGCACCCTCGCGGAGCGACTCGACGCCGGACCGATGCCGGTGCGGGACGCCCTGGGTACCGCGGCGGACCTCGCCCGGGGCGTGGCCGTCCTGCACGACCTCGGTGTCATCCACCGCGACCTGAAGCCGTCCAATGTGCTCTTCACCGCGGCGGGTGCCGCCCAACGGGTGCTCGTCGGCGATCTGGGTCTGGCGAAGGCCGTCGCCCACGGCTCCGGCTTCACCGTGGTCGCCGGGTCGCCCGGCTACATGGCGCCGGAACAGGCCCGCCTCGGTGGCGGCCTCGACGTACGCGCCGACGTCTATGCGCTGGGGGCGTTGACCTACCACATGCTCACCGGCCGGCCCCCCAGCCTTCCCGCATCGGTCCAGGCCGTCGCGGCAGCCGCCGCGATGCCCGTGGTACGCCCGTCGAAGCTCCGGCCGGAGACACCGTCGCACGTGGACGGTGTGGTGCTGCGCGCGTTGCACACCGACCCGGCACGACGGTGGCCGTCGGCGGCGGCGTTCGCCGACGCGCTGGATGCCGCGGCGTCGGGTCGGCCCGTCCGGCGGTCCGTGGCCCTCCGGTGGCTGGCGGCCGCGTCCGTCCTGACCGTCGTGGCCGTGCTCGTCGGTACGGCGTGGGCCGACGGGCCCCTGCTGGAATCCCGGTGGACGCGGGTGACCGACGCCTCCGGCAGTCTCTCGGTGGCGGTGCCGGCGGCATGGGCCAAACAGGTGCGTCGCTCCGGCTGGAACCCGCAGTCGATCCGCCTGCCGGCCGGTCGCGCCCCGGGTCTGGTCGTCGGCGCGGACCTGGCGGCGTGGTCCGACCCGGCGACCGCCGTCCCGGGTGTGTTCGTCGGCGCGAGCAGGGCGTTGCGCGGCGGCACTCCGGCCCTGCCCGACCACTCCACATGCGTTCCCGAACCCGATCGGCGATACCGCACCGGCACCACCACCGCCGCCGTGCAACGGTGGACCCGCTGCGGTGGCACCACCATCTCCTTCTCCGAGGCACTGATCACGCCGTCCATCGGCGACTACGGCGTCTACCTCCAGATCCGACAGGTCGATGGGGTCGACCGCACCGAGGAGATCCTGCGCGGTGTGTGGACGAGCGAAACCCTGGCACCGGCGGCCTAGAGGCGTTCCCAGGTCTTGCCGCCGCCGAACCGGTAGCGGCGCGTCTCCCGGCCGCCGTCGGCCTTCCGGACGGTCGTCACGATCACGCCCTTCTCGACGGTGTACGAGGTGAAGGTCATCCGGCTGCCCGGTCCGGGGGACGGGTCGGCCTGGATGAACCCCATCGTCTCGCGGGTCTTCTGGTCGAAGCCGAGCTTGACCGGGACGAGCGCCTGATCCAGGCCGTCGCTGCCGCATTCGATGAGGATGAGCGCATCCTCGGTGACCGGGCTGTTCGCCGGTTCCTCGGTGAGGAACTCCGCGTACGCGGGTCGGGCGCCGCCGGGCAGCATGGTGCAGTTGTTGGCGCCGGAGGAGACCCTGCCGTCGCGGAACCGCACGTCACCGAGGCCCAGGTAGTCCAGGTTCGCCAGCGTCACGTTGGCCCAGTCGGTCCTGCGGATCTCGCTGGGCCGACGGGAGGCCGACGGAGCGGCCGACGGGGTGGTGGTGGGAACGGCGCTCGGGGAGACGGCGGCACTGGCGATCGCCGACGGGGTGGGCGAGGTGGTGGCGCTCGGGGAGGCGGTGGCGCCGGCGGTCACCGGCGGGCTGCCCGCCGGTCCCGCCGCTCCGTCGACATTCTCCGGTTCGGCCGTACAGCCGGTCAGGATCGAGAGGCTGAGAGCAGCGGTCATCAGGCGCAGGGTCCGCATCGGGGGGTTTCCTTCCGGCCGGGCAGGGTTTCGGGTTCTGCCCTGTGTGATGCGGCTTCCCCTGATCTCGTTCGGGGGAAGCGGACGGAATTCTGCCGGAAACGCGAATGGCCCCGGCTGGGCAGCCGGGGCCATTCGCGTATGTCAGTGATGTGCCCCCGGCAGGATTCGAACCTGCGCCCCCGCCTCCGGAGGGCGGTGCTCTATCCCCTGAGCTACGGGGGCTCAGCGACCCGAGAAGAGTAGCAAACCCCTCCCGCGAATTCCGAATCGGCACCCCGGCCACCACGCGGCGATCATGAGGTTGGCGGGCTCAGGGAGATCCACATCGCCGTCAACCTCATGATCACCGCGCCTGCCCAAGGGGCGGCGGGTGGGGGGTGGGGTTAGGCGGCGGCTAGGGCGCGGCCGCAGCTGGGGAGGGGGTGCAGGACGATGCGGCGAGGGAGGCGGCGGGGCCACTCGTTCTTGGGCCACGAGCCGTCCACGATCAGGTGCACGGTGCGCTCCTCGGCGCCGCTGAGCCGCAGCACGAAGTCGCGGGGGAGCGGGGCGTCCACCCCGGGCGTGGTCACCATGAACCGGACCCGGCCCCGCGACGACACCGCGGAGATCACGTCGGCCGCCGGCATGGTGCCGCGCAGGCGTACCCGGCCGATCCAGTAGACCTCGGCGGAGTGTTCCTGGGCGGCCCGGGTGATCGCCGGGTACTCGCTGCGCACCCAGCGCTCGACCGCGCCGACGCAGAGCCCGCAGGCCCGCTCCCGCGGCTCCCGCGGACCCAACCCCCAGGCCCGCAGGTACGCCCCGACGGTGCCCGGGTCCATCGCCAGGTCGAACTGGCGCTGGATCAGCGTGCTCAGGCTCTGGCGTGTCCACAACTCTTCGTCCAGCCCGAACTCGTCGGGGTGGACGCCCCGCAGGGCGTCGATCAGTTCGAGTTCCTGTTCGCGGCTGAGCGTTCCGGGCTCGCCCTGCCGATGTCCGCGACGGACGGCTGCCACCGCTCCGTCACCGCCGATGGTGTGGCGTCGGCACCAGCTGGTGACCGAACGCCGCGCGTCTCTGAGTGCAACCCCCACGTCCTGCGCAACGAGCCCGAATCGCAACTGGTCACGATATGTGGGTAGAAAACTCTCGAACGACTGCAATGGGTCGGACGGCGCATACCCCGTGAAACGGACATCGAGTCCCGCGAGGGTGGACCGACAAGACAGAGGCCCGCGTCCGCCGGAGCGGTACGCGGGCCTCCATCAGCCGGATCGGCGGGTCAGCCGCCCAGGCGCTTGCGGGCGTTCTGGAGGTTGACCAGGTCCGTCTGCTGGGTGTTCTTCATGGTCTGGGCGACCGCGAGCACGTCGTCGTCCCCGCCCTGGTCGAGGACCCCCTGGATCATGTGGACCCCGCCCAGGTGGTGCTTGATCATCAGGTCGAGGAAGAGCACGTCCAGCTCGCGCCCCTGAGCGGCCCGCAGCGTCGCCATCTCCTGCGGCGTCGCCATGCCCGGCATCAGCCCGTCGCGCAGGCTCGCCCTGCCGTCCGGCATCCAGGCCATCGCCGGTTCGGAGCCCGTCGGGTCCAGCCCCCACGACCGCAGCCAGGTCTGCATGGTGCCGATCTCGCCCTGCTGGCCGGTGGCGATGTCGCCGCCGATCTGCCGTACCTCCGGGTCGCTGCCCTTCTGGAAGGCGATCAGCCCCATCTCGACCGCCTGGGCGTGATGGCTGGTCATGTCCCGGGCGAAGCCCGCCTCGGCCGAGGTGTCACCCGGTCGGGTGAGATTCGGCGTCAGCAGGCCGCCGGCGTACCCCAGCAGGAGACCGACCACGACGGCGGCGGTCAGCGCGAGGACGCCGTAGCGGCCCGCGGACCGCCGGCCACCGTCGTCGGTGGCCGGGGTCTCGCCGGGCGCGCTGTCCGTCGTCGTGGGAGCGGTCATTCCCGTCCTTACTGGGTGGGCTGCGGGTCGCGCGGGGTGGTGCCGGTGGCCGTGATGCCCTGGCCGCAGTTGGCGTTCGGACCCTCGACCGAGGCGTTGACCCGCAGCGTCTTGATGAAGTCGTCGATCCGGCTGTCGTCGGCGTTGTCGACCTTGAGCTGGTAGCCCCAGGCCTGCAGCGAGATCGCCTTGTCCAGCCCCTGGAACGGGCTGAGCATCAGCTTCTCCTTGCCCTGGACCTTGCTCTTCAGCGTCGCCACCTGGTCGGCCGGCAGGTCGGGGCGGTAGGTGATCCAGACCGCGCCGTGCTCCATGCTGTGCACCGCGTGCTCGCTGGCGATCGGGGCGTCGTAGACGTCACCCATGCAGTTCTGCCAGGCCGCGTTGTGCGGGCCGGCGACCGGCGGGTTGATGTCGTACTTGATCGCGCCCTGCTGGTGCTGGCCGCCCTGCACGAGCTTGGCGTCCTTCTTGCGGAAGTCGACGATGCCGTCGATGTCGGCCGCCCGCTTCTCCCACGGCTTGGAGCCCTGGAAGGCCGCGTACGCGCCGTACCCGATGATCGCCGCGGCGAGCACGCCGACGGCCACGAAGAGCGCGATCGGACCCCAGGCCCGACCCTGGCTCACCTTGACCGGGGTCACCGGCTTGCGGGGGCCCTTGCCGCCCGAGGCCGGGCGGGCGCCGCCCGCCGACTTGCCGGCCCCGGGCTTGGCGCCGGACGCGGGCCGGCCAGCCGCCGGCTTCTTGCCGGTGCTGACCACGGTCGGACGGCGCTCCGGGCCGCCCGGGGTGCTGATGCTCATGGTGCCTCGTCAGGTCGGTCGGTCAGGGGATTGGCGGGCCGGGTGACGCGCAGGGTCGCCGCCGAGTGACCGAGTCTACCCCCGTTAGCATGGTTCGGTGACTCCCGCAGAACTCGCCGAGGTCGTCCTCTCCGCAGCCCACGCCGTCTTCACCGAGCGTGGGCTGGATCCCGCCGCGCTCCCGGAGCGGACGGCGGTGGAGCGACCGCGCAATCCCGAGCACGGCGACTACGCCTCGACGCTGGCGCTGCAGCTCAGCAAGAAGGTGGGCGTCCCGCCGCGGGACCTGGCCGCCGCGCTGGCCGACCAGCTCGGCCGCGCCCCGGGGGTCAAGTCCGTGGAGATCGCCGGCCCGGGCTTCCTCAACATCCGGCTCGACGCGGCCGCCGCCGGCCAGCTCGCCCGGTCGATCGTCGAGGCCGGCGCGGAGTACGGCCGCAGCGACGCCCTCGCCGGCCAGAAGGTCAACCTCGAGTTCGTCTCGGCCAACCCGACCGGTCCGGTGCACATCGGCGGGGTCCGCTGGGCGGCCGTCGGCGACGCGCTGTCCCGGCTGCTGCGCGCGACCGGTGCCGACGTGGGCACCGAGTACTACTTCAACGACGCCGGATCCCAGATCGACCGGTTCGCCCGGTCGCTGCTCGCCGCCGCGAAGGGCGAGCCGGCCCCCGAGGACGGCTACGGCGGGGCGTACATCGCCGAGATCGCCGAGCAGGTCCGGGCCGTCCGGCCGGGCGTGCTGGAGCTGGACGACGCCGCCGCCCAGGAGGTCTTCCGGGTCGAGGGCGTCGCGCTGATGTTCGCCGAGATCAAGTCCTCGCTACGCGCCTTCGGTGTGGAGTTCGACACCTACTTCAACGAGAAGGACCTGCACGACCGGGGTGAGCTGGACCTCGCCCTGGAGCGGCTGCGGGCGCAGGGCCACCTCTTCGAGGCCGACGGCGCGACCTGGCTGCGCACCACCGACTTCGGGGACGACAAGGACCGGGTGCTGCGCAAGTCCAACGGCGAGTGGACCTACTTCGCCGCCGACTGCGCCTACTACCTCGACAAGCGCGAGCGCGGCTTCGAGCGGGTCGTGATCATGCTGGGCGCCGACCACCACGGCTACATCGGCCGGATGAAGGCGATGGCGGCCTGCTTCGGCGACGACCCGGAGCGTAACCTGGAGATCCTGATCGGCCAGCTGGTCAACCTGGTCCGCGACGGCGCCCCGGTGCGGATGAGCAAGCGGGCCGGCACCGTGGTCACCCTGGAGGACCTGGTCGACGCGATCGGGGTGGACGCCTCCCGGTACGCGCTGGCCCGCTACTCCAGCGACTCGCCGATCGACATCGACGTGGAGCTCTGGACCCGGGCCACCCGCGACAACCCGGTCTACTACGTGCAGTACGTCGCCGCCCGGACGGCCAGCGTCGGCCGCAACGCCGCCGAGGTGGGGCTGACCCGGGGTGACGCCGCGGGCTTCCGTGCCGAGCTGCTCGGGCACGAGAAGGAGAACGAGCTGCTCAAGGCGCTCGCCGAGTTCCCCGCCGTGGTGGCCACGGCGGCCGAACTGCGGGGGCCGCACCGGGTGGCGCGCTACCTTGAGGAGCTGGCCGGGGCGTACCACCGGTTCTACGACAACTGCCGGATCCTGCCGCGCGGCGACGAAGAGGTCACCGACCTGCACCGGGCCCGGCTCTGGCTCAACGACGCGACCCGGGTGGTCATCGCCAACGGCCTGCACCTGCTCGGCGTCACCGCTCCGGAGAGGATGTGAGCACCCGTGCGCGCACATGAGGCCGGTGCCCTGCACGGCGACATCGGCAGCCGGGGGCCGGCGTGGCTGCGTACCCCGGCCGACGTCAACGCCCTGGTGCCGCAGCTCTGGCCGCGCAACGTGACCCGCGCCGCCGACGGCGCGCTCGCCGTCGCCGGCCTGGGCATCCACGACATCGCCGCCGAGTACGGCACCCCGGTGTACGTGCTCGACGAGGACGACCTGCGCTCGCGCTGCCGCGACTTCCGCGCCGCCTTCGGTGATGTCGACGTCTACTACGCGGGCAAGGCGTTCCTCTGCCGTGCGGTGGTCCGCATGATCGCCGAGGAGGGGCTGCACCTCGACGTCTGCACCGGCGGTGAACTGGCCACCGCGCTGTCGGCGGGGATGCCCCCGGAGCGGATCGGCTTCCACGGCAACAACAAGTCCGTGGCCGAGCTGACCCGGGCGCTGGACGCCGGGGTGGGCCGGATCATCCTCGACTCGTTCGGCGAGATCGACCGGCTCACCGCGCTGGCCCGCGAGCGCGGGGTACGCCCCGGCGTGCTGATCCGGGTCACCGTCGGCGTCGAGGCGCACACCCACGAGTTCATCGCCACCGCGCACGAGGACCAGAAGTTCGGCTTCTCGCTGGCCGGCGGCGCGGCGGCGGCCGCCGCGTTCAAGGTGCTCGACGAGGGCGTGCTCGACCTGCGCGGGCTGCACTCGCACATCGGGTCGCAGATCTTCGACGCCAGCGGCTTCGAGGTCTCCGCCCGCCGGGTGCTCGCCCTGCAGGCGCAGATCCGCGACGCACGCGGCGTGGAGCTGCCCGAGCTGGACCTCGGCGGCGGCTTCGGCATCGCGTACACCACCCAGGACGACCCGGCCACCCCGCAGGAGCTGGCCAAGCGGCTGCGCAAGATCGTGGACGGCGAGTGCGCGGCCGAGCGGCTGGCCGTGCCGCACCTGTCGATCGAGCCCGGCCGGGCGATCGTCGGCCCGGCCGTCTTCACCCTCTACGAGGTCGGCACGGTCAAGGACGTCGACGGGATCCGGACGTACGTCAGCGTCGACGGCGGGATGAGCGACAACATCCGTACCGCGCTCTACGACGCCTCGTACTCGGCGACGATGGCGAACCGGGCGTCGGTGGCCGAGCCGATGCTCGCCCGCGTGGTGGGAAAGCACTGTGAGTCCGGGGACATCGTGGTGAAGGATGAATTCCTGCCCGCCGACGTGCAGCCCGGAGATCTTGTCGCGGTGCCCGGCACGGGCGCGTACTGCCGCAGCATGGCCAGCAACTACAACCACGTGCCCCGCCCCCCGGTGGTCGCGGTGCGCGACGGCCGGGCCCGGCTGATCGTCCGGCGGGAGACCGAAGAGGATCTGCTCGCATTGGATGTGGGATGACGTCACCTGTGCGTTTGGCGCTGCTCGGCTGCGGGACCGTGGGCAGCGAGGTGGTCCGGTTGCTGCACGAGCAGTCGGCCGACCTCGCCGCCCGGATCGGCGCCCCGCTGGAGATCGCCGGCATCGCCGTACGCCGGGTCGGCCGGGACCGCGGCGACCTGCCGGTCGACCCGGCGCTGTTCACCACCGACCCGCTCGGGCTGATCAAGCGCGACGACGTGGACGTGGTGGTCGAGGTGGTCGGCGGCATCGAGCCGGCCCGCGGCTGGCTGGTCGAGGCGCTGCGGGCCGGCAAGAGCGTGGTCACCGCCAACAAGGCGCTGCTCGCCGAGGACGGCGCGAGCCTGCACGACGCGGCCGCCGAGGGCGGCGCCGACCTCTACTACGAGGCCGCGGTGGCCGGGGCGATCCCGCTGCTGCGCCCGCTGCGCGAGTCGCTGCACGGCGACCGGATCAACCGGGTCACCGGCATCGTCAACGGCACCACCAACTTCATCCTCTCCGCGATGGACGCCACCGGCGCCGGCTTCGCCGAGGCGCTGGAGGAGGCCACCGAGCTCGGGTACGCCGAGGCGGACCCGACCGCCGACGTGGAGGGCTTCGACGCCGCCGCCAAGGCCGCCATCCTCGCCTCGCTGGCGTTCCACACCCGGGTCACCGCGGCCGACGTGCACCGCGAGGGGATCACCGAGGTGACCGCCGCGGACGTGGCCAGCGCCAAGGCGATGGGTTGCACCATCAAGCTGCTCTGCATCGCGGCCCGGGGCGCGGACGCGCAGGGCCGGGAGACGGTCAGCGTGCGGGTGCACCCGGCGATGATCCCGCTGACCCACCCGCTGGCCGGCGTGGGCGACGCGTTCAACGCGGTCTTCGTCGAGGCGGAGGCGGCCGGGCAGCTGATGTTCTACGGCCGGGGCGCCGGTGGGGCACCGACCGCCAGCGCGGTCCTCGGTGACGTGGTGGCGGTGGCCCGCAACCGGCTCGCCGCGGCGCGGGCGGCCAGCGAGTCCGCGTACGCCGACCTGGCGGTGCGGCCGATGGGGGAGGCGCTGACCCGCTACCACATCAGCCTCGACGTGGCCGACCGTCCGGGTGTGCTGGAGGCGGTGGCCGGGGTGTTCGCCCGGCACGAGGTCTCCATCGCCACGGTGCGGCAGGGTCCGGCCGGCTCCGGGCCGGTCGGTCGGGGCTCCGGCGCCGAGCTGGTGATCGTCACCCACGTCGCGCCCGACGCGGCGCTCGCCGCGACCGTCCGCGAGCTGCGCGGGCTGGACATCGTCGGCTCGGTGACCAGCGTGCTGCGGGTGGAGGGCGGGCTGTAGGGCGTCCCGTCTGGTGGGTGGTGGCGGGTGCGCCGGTCGCCGCCCGGGCCGGCTGGTCCAGGCTTGAGGTACCCCCGGTGCGACGGGGCGAGGCGAGGAGAGCGACATGTGGCGGGGTCTGATCGAGACGTACCGGGACCGGCTGCCGGTCACCGACGCCACCCCCGTCGTCACCCTGCACGAGGGGAACACCCCGCTGCTGCCCGCGCCGGTGCTCTCCGCCCGGCTCGGCTGCGACGTCTACCTGAAGGTCGAGGGGGCCAACCCGACCGGCTCGTTCAAGGACCGCGGCATGACCGTCGCGGTGTCCAAGGCGGTCGAGGCGGGGGACAAGGCGATCATCTGCGCCTCCACCGGCAACACCAGCGCCTCCGCCGCGGCGTACGCGGCCCGTGCCGGGATCACCTGCGCCGTGCTGGTGCCGCAGGGCAAGATCGCGCTGGGCAAGCTGGCCCAGGCGCTGGTGCACGGGGCGAAGCTGCTCCAGGTGCAGGGCAACTTCGACGACTGCCTGTCGCTGGCCGCGAAGCTCGCCCAGGACTTCCCGGTGGCGCTGGTCAACTCGGTCAACCCGGACCGGCTGCACGGCCAGAAGACCGCCGCCTTCGAGATCGTCGAGGCGCTCGGCGACGCCCCGGACATCCACTGCCTGCCGGTGGGCAACGCGGGCAACATCTCGGCGTACTGGATGGGCTACGGCGAGGACCTGGCCGCCGGTAACGCCACCCGCACCCCGAAGATGTACGGCTTCCAGGCCGCCGGTGCCGCCCCGATCGTGACCGGTCAGGTGGTGCACGAGCCGGCGACGATCGCCACCGCCATCCGGATCGGCAACCCGGCGAGCTGGACCAAGGCCGTCGACGCCCGGGACGCCTCGCAGGGGCTGATCGCGGCGGTCACCGACCGGGAGATCCTGTCGGCGTACCGGCTGCTCGCCCGGGAGGTCGGGGTCTTCGTCGAGCTGGGCAGCGCGGCCAGCGTGGCCGGTCTGCTCCAGCAGGCCGCGGCCGGCCTGGTCCCGCCGGGCTCCACGGTCGTCTGCACGGTCACCGGGCACGGCCTCAAGGACCCGGAGTGGGCCATCTCCACCGCTCCGGCGCCGGTCACCATCGCCAACGACATCCTCGCCGCCGCCCGCTCCCTCGACCTCGCCTAACCCCCACCCCCACCCCGGTCCCCGGGCCTGCGCCGGTCCCCGGGCCTGTGTCGATCATGAAGTTGGCGGGTCGGGCACACTCTGGTCACCCCCTCGACCTCCTGCAGGAGTGAGTCCGCCGATGTCGCTGCTCGCCAGATCCAGCCTTGCCAACCGTGGACTGGTGGCCCTGATCGCGGTGGTGACCGCGGCGTTCGGGGCCTTCGCCGTACCGTCGCTCAAGCAGCAGTTGCTGCCGTCGCTGGAGTTCCCGGGGGCGTTCGTCGTCGCCGTCTACCCGGGCGCCGGGCCGGAGATCGTCGAGTCCCAGGTCACCGAGCCGATCGAGAACAGCCTCCAGGGCCTGACCGGACTGGAGAAGGTCACCTCCACCTCGCGCGAGGGCTCGGCGACCGTCTCGGTGCAGTTCGAGTTCGGCACCGACATCGACGACGCGGCCAACAAGATGCAGACCGCGCTGGGCCGGATCGACGCGCAGCTGCCCGAGGCGGTGGACCCGCAGGTCCTCACCGGCAGCACGGACGATCTGCCGGCGGTGGTGCTCGCCGCCAGCGGCGGCGGCGACGAGCGGGCGCTGGCCGAGAAGCTGCGCGGCACGGTCGTACCCGAGCTGGAGGGGATCGAGGGCGTCCGTACCGTCGAGGTGACCGGCACCCGCGACCAGGTCGTGACGATCACTCCTGACCCGGCGAAGTTCGCCGCCGCGAAGCTCGCCCCGACCGCGATCGCGGCGGCGCTGAAGACCAACGGCGTCTCCGTGCCCGCCGGCGCGGTCACCGACGGCACCCGGGCGCTCCCGGTGCAGGTCGGCACGCCGATCACCACCCTGGACGACCTGCGCGGCATCGTGCTCACCCCGACCGCGCCGAAGGCCCTGCCGGTACGCCTCGGCGACGTCGCGGCCGTGCAGCAGCAGCTCGCCCCGGCCACCGCGATCACCCGCACCAACGGCATCGAGAGCCTGGGCATCCAGGTCACCGCCGCGCCGGACGGCAACGCCGTACGCATCTCGCACGAGATCCGCGACCGGCTCGACGACCTGCGCTCGGCCTCCGGCGCCGAGCTGACCGTCGTCTTCGACCAGGCGCCGTTCGTCGAGAAGTCCATCGAGAGCCTGACCACCGAGGGCCTGCTCGGCCTGCTGATGGCCGTCGTGGTGATCCTGGTCTTCCTGCTGTCGGTGCGCTCCACCCTGGTCACCGCGGTCTCCATCCCGCTGTCGGTGGTGGTGGCGCTGATCGCGCTCTGGGTCGGCGACTACTCGCTCAACCTGCTCACCCTCGGCGCGCTCACCATCGCCGTCGGCCGGGTGGTGGACGACTCGATCGTGGTGCTGGAGAACATCAAACGCCACCTGGAGTACGGCGAACCCAAGCACCAGGCGATCGTCGCCGCGGTCCGCGAGGTGGCCGGCGCGGTCACCGCGTCCACCCTCACCACGGTCGCCGTGTTCGCCCCGATCGCGCTGGTCGGCGGTTTCGTCGGGCAGCTCTTCGCGCCGTTCGCGATCACCGTGACGGTGGCCCTGCTCGCCTCCCTGCTGGTCTCGCTGACCGTGATCCCGGTGCTGGCGTACTGGTTCCTGACGCCGCGCCGGGCCGGCGCGGACGACGAGGCGCTGCGCCGGGCCGCGGAGTCCAAGGAGCTGCGCAGCCCGTTGCAGCGGGCGTACCTGCCGGCGATCGGGTTCGCCACCCGCACCCGCAGGACCCGCTGGATCACCGTCGCGGTGGGGCTGCTGGTGCTCTTCGGCACGTTCGGCCTCGCCCAGAAGCTGGAGACCAACTTCCTGGACGACTCCGGCCAGGACACCTTGAACATCACCCAGGAGCTGCCGGCGGGTGCCGGGCTGGCCGCCACCGACCAGGCGGCCCGCCGGGTCGAGGAGGTGCTCGGGCGGACCGAGGGCGTCGAGACGTACCAGGTCACCGCGGGCGGCAGCGACCAGCCGTGGCTGGGCGGCGGGGGCAACAACGTCGCCCGCTGGTCGGTGGCGCTGGGCGGCGACACCGACGCCAAGGAGATGAAGGAGATCCTGCGGGAGAAGTTCGCCGCCCTCGGTCCCGAGGCCGGCGAGCTCACCTTCGGCCAGGGCCAGGGTGACCAGCTCGAACTGGTCGTCCAGGCGGCGGACCAGGAGACGCTGGCCCGCGCGGCCGAGGAGGCCCGCACGGCGATGGCCGGTACGCCGGGCGTCGAGGACGTCTCCACCAGCCTGGCGGCGCGGGTGCCGCGGGTCGACGTCACCGTCGACCGGCTCACCGCGGCCCGGGCCGGGCTCAGCGAGGCGGCAGTCGGACAGTTGGTGTCGCAGGCGTACCGGGGCGCCCCGCTGGGGCGGGTGACGCTGGACGGCGGTCAGCAGGACGTGGTGCTGCGCACCTCGGCCACCCCGCCGACGACGGTGGAGCAGTTGCGCGCCCTGCCGATCGGTCCGGTCAAGCTGGACGACGTCGCGGACGTCGCGCAGGGTGAGGGACCGCAGCAGATCACCCGGATCGACGGCGAGCGCACTGTTTCCGTGACCGGTACCGCCACCGGCTCCAACCTGGGGGCGACCACCAAGGAGCTGCGCAAGCGGGTCGCCGACATCGACGTGCCCGGCGCGACGGTGACCGTCGGCGGCGCCAGCGCCGAGCAGGAGGAGGCCTTCGGCGACCTGGGCCTGGCGGTGCTGGCCGCGATCGCGATCGTCTTCCTGATCATGGTGGCGACCTTCCGCAGCATCACCCAGGCGCTGATCCTGCTGATCTCGATCCCGTTCGCCGCGACCGGCGCGATCGGCCTGCTGCTGGCGACCGGTACCCCGTTGGGCGTGCCGGCGCTGATCGGCGTACTCATGCTGGTCGGCATCGTGGTGACCAACGCGATCGTGCTGCTGGACCTGATCAACCAGTACCGGGCGCAAGGGATGGGCGTCACCGAGGCGGTCGTCGAGGGCGGCCGGCGGCGGCTGCGCCCGATCCTGATGACCGCGGTCGCCACCATCTTCGCGTTGCTGCCGATGGCCCTCGGGCTCACCGGCGAGGGCGGCTTCATCTCCCAGCCGCTGGCCGTGGTGGTGATCGGCGGCCTGCTCAGCTCGACGCTGCTGACCCTGGTGCTGGTGCCGACGCTCTACACCATGGTCGAGCGCACCAAGGAGTCGCTGCGGGCCCGCCGGGCCCGCCGCTCCGGCGGCCCGGCCCCGGCCGAGCCGGCCGCGGAGGAGGTCGAGGCACCGGTCCCGGTGACCGCCGGGGGTACCCGGACCGCCGAGCCGGCCACCCACCCGGCCCCCTCGGCCGCGCTGCTCGACGGCACCGACCAGTTCGAGGTGCTGCGGCTGCCGAAGAGCCGGCGCTCGCCGCTGCCCCCGACCGACGAGTAGCCCCACCCGCGCAGCGCCGCGGGGGAACGGTCCGGCGGCGTTGCGCCGGTCTTCTACCGTCGGTTGTCGATCATCCACTGTGGGGTGACCACACGGGCGGGGGCCGGCATGGCGAGCGGGGACGGCGGGGGATGGGGACGGCGCGCGGTGCTGCGCCGCGGCGCGCTGCTGGCCGGTGGCACCGCGGTCGGCGCGGCCGGGATGGCCGAGACGGCCTTCATCGCCGACCGGCGGCTGCCGCTCGCCGGTGGGCCGGCCAGCGCCACCGTGGGCAGCCGGCGGCAGCAGGTCGGTGCCGGTGCGCTGGAGGTGGTGTGGCACGTCCCCACCGGTGGTGGTCGGCTGGTGGCGCTCACCTTCGACGACGGCCCGCTGCCTCAGTGGACGCCGATGGTGCTGGACACCCTCGACGAGCACGACGTGCCGGCCACCTTCTTCCTGGTCGGTGAGCGGGTCCGTCGGCACGCCGGCCTGATCCGCGACCGCCTCGGTCGGCACGAGGTGGGCAACCACAGCTGGCGGCACCGGGACCTGGCCCGGATGGACGCCGCCGAGGTGCACGACGACCTGCGCCGCTGCCACGACGCCGTCGCCGACGTCACCGGCCGCGCGCCACGGGTGGTCCGCCCGCCGTACGGGCACCTCGGCGGTGCGCTCCTGCACGCCGCCGTACGCCTCGACTACCGCCTGGTGCTCTGGTCGCTGCAGATGGTCGAGAGCGAGTACCCGGACGACCCGGCCGGGCACGCCCGGCGCATCGTGGCCGACGTCGTGCCGGGCACCATCCTGCTCGCCCACGACGTGGGGGCGGAGCGCCGACTGGTGGCGCTGCGCGGCCTGCCCGCACTGATCGCCGGGCTGCGGGGCCGCGGCTACACCTTCGTCACCGTCTCCCAGCTGTTGCAACGCAGCGCCGAGGTCTGAGTGGCCGGGTAAGGTTCGGGCACGTGTCGCCCACCTTCTCGGTCCTCGCTCGCAACCGCAACTTCCGCAATCTCTTCCTCGCCGAGCTGGTGGTCTTCGGTGCCGACTGGTTCGTCATGGTGCCCCTGCTGGTGCTGCTGCCGCAGCTGACCGGCAGTGGCGTCTGGGGGGCGCTGGTGCTCGCCCTGGACACCGGGGTCGTCGCGCTGCTGCTGCCGTACACCGGGACCATCGCGGACCGCTTCGACCGCAAGAAGATCATGATGGTGGCAAACGTGGCCGCCCTGCTCGGGGTGCTGCTCCTGCTCGGCGTGCGCAGCGCCGGCACCGCCTGGCTGGCCATGCTGGGCATCGCGGTGGTGGCGGTGGCCAAGGCGTTCTACTCACCCGCCGCCCAGGCCGCCCTGCCCAACGTGCTCGACCCGGACGAGCTGGCCGCCGGAAACGCGATCGCCGGCTCCGCCTGGGGCACGATGACCGTGGTCGGGGCCTCGCTCGGCGGCGTGCTGAGCGCCGCCGCCGGGCCGTACGCCTGCTTCTGGGTGGCGGCGGTCGGCCTGGCGCTGGCCGCGGGCCTGGCCGCGCGGATCCGCCGCCCCCTGCAGGCGCCCCGCCACGCCGATCGGCCCACGCCGCGCACCTGGGCGGCGATCCGCGAGGCGCTGGGCTACATCGGGCACCGGCCCCGGGTGCTGGCGCTGGTCACGGTGAAGTCGGCGGTCGGGCTCGGCAACGGCGTGCTGACCGTCTTTCCGCTGCTCGCCGGCGTGTACGGCGTGGGAGCGGTCGGTGCGGGCCTGCTCTTCGCGTTCCGGGGCGCGGGGGCGCTGGTCGGGCCGATCCTGATGCGCCGGGTACTCACCAACCGGGCCTGGCTGCTGCCCGGCCTGGCCCTGTCGATGTCCCTGTACGGCCTGGCCTACCTGGGCGCCTCGGTGGTTGGCTGGTTCCCGCTGGTGCTGGTCCTGGTCTTCGTCGCGCACTTCGGTGGCGGCAGCAACTGGGTGCTGTCGAACTTCGCCCTGCAGGGCGAGGTGCCGGACCGGCTGCGCGGCCGGGTCTTCGCCACCGACATGATGCTGGCGACGCTGGCCATCTCGGTCAGCCAGCTGGTGGTGGCCTCGGTGGTGGACGTGGTGAACGAGCGGGTGGTGCTCGCCGGCTGCGGCCTGGTCACGCTGGTCTACGCGGTGGGCTGGCGGATCGCCACCCGTCGCCTCTCGCTCTCCGACCCGGTCACGGAGGCGACGCCCGCGTCCGCCTCCTGACCGCCGACGGGCGTTCGGCGGATCAGGTCCGGTCGGGTGTGGCCGGCGGCGCGGGGAGGTCGGTCGTCCCCCACTGGGTGGCGGCGGGCGCCTGCGGGGCGGGGCCCGGGTGGCCCGGGTCGTCGCCGGCAGCCGGCGGCGTCCAGCCCGCCCAGTCGACGGCGGGCGCGGCGACCGGCCGGCCGGCGAACACCGCGGCGACGAGCAGGCCGATCCCGATCGGATATCCGATCGCCAACAGCACTCCGACGGCGAGGCTGAACAGCTGATACTGGCGGTACCCGCCGGCACCGTTCCAGCGGAGGTCGAACAGGTGCGGCAGAGCCACGTTCCAGGCCAGCGCGATCAGGCTGACCACCAGCAGCACCGCGACGCCCGACATCATCAGCGCCCGGGCAGGCTAGCGGAAATGATCTGTTCCCACGGTCCGGGCGGAACCCCGCCACGTCGGTGCCGGGCCCTAGCATGAGCCGGTGCCGTTGACTTTCGCCTCCGGGCCGGTGCGGGTCCGGGTCCCCGCCACCAGCGCCAACCTGGGTCCGGGCTTCGACGCGCTGGGCCTCGCCCTCGGGCTGCACGACGACGTGGCCGCCGAGGTGACCTCGTCCGGTGTGCGGGTGGCGGTCACCGGCGAGGGCGCCGGTGAGCTGCCGGAGGACGACCGGCACCTGGTGGCCCGGGCCATGCGCGCCACCTTCGACGTGCTCGGCGGGCAGCCCCGGGGGCTGGCGCTGGAGTGCGTCAACCGGATCCCGCAGGCCCGGGGCCTGGGCTCCTCGTCGGCGGCGATCGTCGCCGGGGTGCTGCTGGCCCGCGCGCTGGTCACCGACGGGCCCGAGCGGCTCGACGACGACGGGGTGCTCCGGCTGACCGCCGAGATCGAGGGCCACCCCGACAACGTGGCTCCCTGCCTGCTGGGCGGCTTCACGGTGGCCTGGACGGAGCCCGGCGGTGCCCGGGCCGTGTCGCTGCCCGTCGCCGACGGGGTACGGCCCACCGTCTTCGTCCCGGCCGAACGCGGGCTGACCGCGACCGCCCGCGCGGCACTACCGGCGACCGTCCCGCACGCCGACGCCGCACAGAACGCCGGTCGGGCGGCGCTGCTGGTGCACGCCCTGACCGCCGAGCCGGGGCTGCTGCTGCCGGCGACCGTCGACCGGCTGCACCAGGACTACCGCGCACCGGGGATGCCGGGGACGGCCGCCCTGGTCAGCGCGTTGCGTGCGGCGGATGTGGCGGCTGTGGTGAGTGGTGCGGGGCCGACCGTACTGGCGCTGAGCGAGCCGCCGACCGGCTTCGACGCGGGAACAGACTGGCAGGTCTGGCGGTTGTCGGTAGAGGCGCGCGGAGCAACGCTTGTCCGGGGTAGACTGGGACACGCCGAGCGGGACCCTGTTGCCGCAGGTCGGAAGAGTTGATTACGCTCTAGACTTAGCACAGCCGCGAAGCATGCGATCTTCCTGCGGGTCGGCGCACCCCCGAAGCTCTCGGCGGTAAGCCCGTCACCCCTGCCAAGGCCCACGCCGCACCGCAGTTTCCACAGGTCGCCGCAGGCGGCGAGACCTGCTCACCGATGGTGGTGAGTCGGGAAACCACCAGCTGCTGTGCCACAGACTCCCGCGACGCGTCAATGCGAGGCGGGTGCACCGAGGCCGCCCGGCCACCTGAGCTTGTCGACTCCGGGCAGTCCCGGCCTATCGAGGGAAGGAATCCATTGAGCGACACCACCGACGTGACGTCGGATGTTTCCAACGTCGCTGGCGATGCCACCACCGCCGCCCCCGCCCGCCGTCGGCGCAGCGGCACCGGTCTGTCAGCGATGCTGCTGCCGGAGCTGCAGAGCCTGGCCGCGTCGCTCGGCATCTCCGGGACGGCGCGGATGCGTAAGGGCGAGCTGATCAGCGCGATCACCGAGCGGCAGCAGGGCGGCTCCGCCGCCGGCACCCCTCGACCGCGGGCCGAGGTCGCGGCCGCCGCCGCCCCCGCCCGGGAAGAGGTGCACGCCGAGGTTCGCGAGGCCGCCGAGCAGGCTCCGGCCGCTCCGGCCACCACGGGTGAGGCCGAGGGACGTACCCGGACCCGCCGCAGCCGGGCCGCCGCCGAGAGCCGTCCCGCCGAGGGCCGTGCCGCCGAGGCGCGGACCGAGGAGGCCGCTCCCGCCGAGACCGGCGAGCGTGGCGAGGGCCGTGGCCGGGACCGGGCCGAGCGCACCGAGCGCGGTGACCGGGCCGAGCGCGGTGACCGGGCCGAGCGTGGCGAGCGGGCCGAGCGCGGTGACCGGGCCGAGCGTGGCGACCGGGCCGAGCGTGGCGAGCGCACCGACCGGGGCGAGCGGGCTGACCGTGGCGACCGGGCCGAGCGCGGCGAGCGCACCGACCGGGGCGAGCGGGCTGACCGTGGCGACCGGGCCGAGCGCGGCGAGCGCACCGACCGCGGCGAGCGGGCCGAGCGCGACCGCACCGACCGGGGCGACCGCAACGACCGCGGTGGCGACCGGGCCCAGCGCGACAACGACACCGACGAGGACGGCGAGGGCGGCGGCCGGCGCGGCCGGCGCAGCCGGTTCCGTGACCGCCGGCGTGGCCGGGGCGAGCGGGCCGAGGGCGGCGACGGTGGCCGCGAGGGCGGTCGCGAGGGCGGTCGCGAGCCGCAGGTCAGCGAGGACGACGTGCTCGTCCCGGTGGCCGGCATCGTCGACATCCTCGACAACTACGCCTTCGTCCGGACCACCGGCTACCTGGCCGGCCCGAACGACGTCTACGTCTCGATGTCCCAGATCAAGAAGTACGGGCTGCGCCGCGGTGACGCGATCACCGGTGCGGTGCGGGCCGCCCGCGACGGTGAGCAGCGCCGGGACAAGTACAACCCGCTGGTCCGGCTGGACACCATCAACGGCATGGAGCTGGACGAGGCCAAGCGTCGTCCCGAGTTCTACAAGCTCACTCCGCTGTACCCGCAGGAGCGGCTGCGGCTGGAGACCGAGCCGCACATCCTCACCACCCGGGTGATCGACCTGGTCATGCCGATCGGCAAGGGGCAGCGGGCGCTGATCGTGTCGCCGCCGAAGGCCGGTAAGACCATGGTGCTGCAGGCGATCGCGAACGCGATCACGCACAACAACCCGGAGTGCCACCTGATGGTGGTGCTGGTGGACGAGCGGCCCGAAGAGGTCACCGACATGCAGCGCACGGTCAAGGGCGAGGTCATCGCGGCCACGTTCGACCGTCCGCCGCAGGACCACACCACGGTGGCCGAGCTGGCAATCGAGCGGGCCAAGCGCCTGGTCGAGCTGGGGCACGACGTGGTCGTGCTGCTCGACTCGGTGACCCGGCTCGGCCGGTCGTACAACCTGGCGGCGCCGGCCAGCGGCCGGATCATGTCGGGTGGTATCGACTCCACCGCGCTCTACCCGCCGAAGCGCTTCCTCGGCGCGGCCCGCAACATCGAGAACGGCGGCTCGCTGACCATCCTCGCCACCGCGCTGGTGGAGACCGGGTCCATGGCGGACACGGTCATCTTCGAGGAGTTCAAGGGCACCGGTAACGCGGAGCTGAAGCTGGACCGGAAGATCGCCGACAAGCGGACCTTCCCGGCCGTCGACGTCAGCGCCTCCAGCACCCGCAAGGAGGAGATCCTGCTCTCGCCGGAGGAGCTGGCCATCATCCACAAGCTCCGCAAGGTCCTGCACTCGCTGGACTCGCAGGCGGCGCTGGACCTGCTGCTGGACCGGCTCAAGAAGTCCCGTACCAACATCGAGTTCCTGATGCAGATCGCCAAGTCGACGCCGGGGGAGTGACCTCACCCGGGTGAGACCCGCGAAGGGCACGGCCGCGACGGCCGTGCCCTTCGTCGTTCCCGGGGCGGGCGAACCGTCTGGAATTTTCCTTCAGTTCGGCCGCCAGGTATTGAAACTTCTGTGCACGGCCGGGTTGACTGTCGTCCATGCGTACCCGCAGTCGATCTGCCCGTCTCTCCGGCGTCCTGCTGCTGACGCCGCTGCTCGCACTCGCCGGGACCGGGCCGGCGACCGCCGCGCCGCCCGCCGTCGGCACCACCGTCGAGGACGCGCCGCACGCCTCGTCGTACCCGGCCTCCTCGGTGGCGCTCGCCCCGACCGGCGTCGCGCCGGCCGCCGGGCTCCAGACCGCCCGGGCCACCCGTCCGGTCGCGCCGGGGCTCGACCTCACCTCCTTCGACCGGTACGACGCCGCCGGCTGGCTGCGCGCCGACGCGCTCACCGCCGACCTCACCGGCGGGCTGACGGTCGACTACGTCAACTCCGGGGAGGTGGCCCGGGCCGAGCCGCTGCGGGGCGCGGTCGACCGGTCCCGGGCCGTCGCCGCGGTCAACGGCGACTTCTTCGACATCAACAACTCCGGCGCGGCGCAGGGCGTCGGCATCCGCGACGGTGAGCTGATCCAGTCCCCGGTCGCCGGCCACCCCAACGCGGCCGCGATCACCGGCGACGGTCTCGGCCGGGTGGTCCAGGTGCACTTCGACGGCACCGCGACGCTGCCGGCCGGCCCGGTCACGCTGACCCAGTTCAACAACCTGGTACAGGCCGGCGGGGTCGGCGTGTTCACCGCGCTCTGGAGTCGTACCCCCGGCGGCGGGCGGTCGACGGGGCGGCCCGGGTCACCGAGGTGGCGGTCCGGGACGGCCGGGTCGCCACGGTGGCCGGCGCGGCGGGCGAGGGGCCGATCCCGGCCGGCACCACCGTCCTGCTCGGCCGGGACGCCGGTGCGGACGCACTCGCGGCGCTGCGCCCGGGCGACCCGGTCGACCTGCGGTGGCAGCCGAAGCCGTCCGAGGGCGGCGAGCTGCGGGCCGCCGTCGGCGGCGGCAACGTCCTGCTCCGCGACGGCGTGGTGCAGGCGATCGCCGACCCGACCCTGGCCCCGCGCACCGCGGTCGGCTTCAGCGCCGACGGGCGGCGGATGATCCTGCTCACCGTGGACGGGCGCCAGCTGGACAGCCGGGGCGTCACGCAGACCGAGATGGGCGAGATGATGGCCGAGCTGGGCGCGCACCACGCGCTCAACCTGGACGGGGGCGGCTCGTCCACGCTGCTCGCCCGGGAGCCCGGCGCGGCGGCCGTGCAGGTGGAGAACAGCCCCTCCGACGGCACCGAACGCGCCGTGCCCAACGGACTGGCCGTCTACGCCCCGCAGGGCAGCGGCCGGCTCACCGGGTACTGGCTGGAGACCGCCGGCGACCCGACCGCCGCGCCGGGCGTCGCGCCGGTGCGCGGCGGCCGGCCCGACCGGGTCTTCCCCGGGCTGACCCGCCGGCTCACCGCGGCCGGTCACGACGAGACGTACGGCCCGGCCGAGGGCAGGCCGGCGTGGCGGGCGAACCCGGCGGCGCAGGGCACCGTGGCCGACGGGGTGTTCCGGGCGGGTGCCCCCGGGCACAGCACCGTCACCGCCTGGCGCGGCGCTGCCCGGGGCACCCTCGACCTGACCGTGCTCGGCCCGCTGGACCGGGTGGACTCCACGGTGGACCGGGTCGGCCTGAACCGGGCCGGCGACACCGGACTGTTCGGCGTGGTCGGCTACGACGCCGAGGGCAACACCGCGCCGATCGAGCCGGCCGACCTGAAGCTCGAGTACGACTCGCAGCTGCTGTCGATCACCCCGACCGCCGACGGCAACCTGTCGGTCAAGGCTCTGGGTGACAGCGGTTCCGCGCTGGTCACCGTCCACGTCGGCCGGCACCGGAGCGTCCTGCCGGTCACCGTCGGGCTGACCGACGTGCCGGTGGCCACCTTCGACGACGCGGCCTCGTGGCGGTTCAGCCAGGCGCGGGCCGGCGGCGCGGTCGCCCCCGCACCCGGTCGCACCGGCACCGGGCTGCGGATGACGTACGACTTCGGCCAGTCCACCGGCACCCGCGCCGCGTACGCCGACCCGCCGGCCTGGATCGCGGTGCCGGGTCAGCCGCAGGCGTTCGGCATGTGGATCAACGGGAACGGCACCGGGGAATGGCCCAGCCTGCACCTGCACGACGCGCAGGACACCCAGCACGTGCTGCGCGGCCCGCTGATCACCTGGAAGGGGTGGCGCCACGTCGAGTTCACGGTCCCGCCCGGCGTGCAGTACCCGGTGCGGGTCCGCCGGTTCTACGTGGCGGAGACCAACCCGGCCGCCCGGTACACCAGCGAGGTGGTGATCGACGACCTGGTGGCGAAGGTGCCGCCCACCGTCGACGTGCCGGCCGAGCCGCCCCGCACCGACCGGGTGGTGCTGCGCGACGGCACGGTGGACGGCGCGCCGTGGCGCTTCGCGGTGCTCTCCGACGCCCAGTTCGTCGCCGCCGACCCGGACAGCGACCTGGTCGCCCAGGCCCGCCGTACGCTGCGCGAGGTGAAGGCGGCGAAGCCGGACTTCCTGGTGATCGGCGGCGACTTCGTCGACACCGCGTACCCGGCCGACTTCGCACTGGCCAAGCGGCTGCTCGACGAGGAGTTGGGCGGCGAGCTGCCCTGGTACTACGTCCCGGGCAACCACGAGATCATGGGTGCGCCGATCGACAACTTCCGCGCCGTCTTCGGCGACCCGCAGCGGGTCTTCGACCATCGGGGCACCCGGTTCGTCACGCTGAACTCCTCGACCGGGTCACTGCGCGGTGGCGGCTTCGACCAGGTGCGGATGCTGCGGGAGGCGCTGGACGACGCCGCCGCCGATCCGGGGGTCGGCTCGGTGGTGGTGGTGCACCACCATCCGCCGCGCGACCCCAGCCCCGCCAAGGCCAGCCAGCTCGGCGACCGCAAGGAGGCGGCGCTGCTGGAGCAGTGGCTGGCCGACTTCCAGCACCGCACCGGCAAGGGCGCGCTCTTCGTCGGCGGGCACGTCGGCACGTTCCACGCCGACCGGGTGGACGGGGTGCCGTACGTCATCAACGGCAACTCGGGCAAGAACCCGTCGACGCCGCCGCAGCTCGGCGGGTTCACCGGCTGGACCGAGTTCGGGGTGGACCCGGTGACCCCGGCCGAGGCCGACCGGGCGCGGCGGGACCCGCTGGCCGAGGGGCCGCGCTGGGTCACCGCGGAGTTCCACGCCCACACCGACCGGCTGACGCTGACCGCGCCGGACGCCGTGGCGGTGGGCGCGCCGGCCCCGGTGACCGCGACGCTGATCCAGCCCGGTGGTCGCACCGTGCCCGTGGCGGCACCGGTCAGCGCCGACTGGTCCGCGTCGCCGGGCGTGCACGTCGGCACCGCCAGGGGCGTGCGACCCTGGCACGTGGCCCGCTTCGACCCCGCCACGGGGAAGCTGACCGCCCTGCGCGCCGGGGCGCAGGTGCTGCTCGCGGTGACCGTCAACGGCGTCCGGGCCGAGGCGACGGTCGCGCTGACGGCGGCGCGGACACCTGGGGAGGCGCCCGCCGCCTGACCGGTCCGGCGTCCGCCGGGCGGCCCTTGCGAGGGCCGGCCGGCGGTGCGTGCCGTGGGTCTCCTCAGCAGGGGCCGACCGGGAGCACCTCTCAGCCGGGCCGAGGACGCTCCTGCCACCCGCTTTGCTCTGCTGCCCTCGAAGCGACACCGGCCGTCCGGACCCCGGGCCGTGGGTGTCGCCGTGGCGGCAGCAGAGCAAAGCGTGCGCAGCAGGCGTCGCGCCCGGCGCTCCAGGTCGCCGAGCGCTCAGAAGTCGCCCTCGGCGACCTGGAACACGGTCAGCCCGAGCGCGCGCCACATCCGCACCACCTGCTGCCGGTCGTCGAAGACCCCGACCACCCGGTACTGGTCGCGTACCTCGCGTTCGTAGATCTCCCGCTTCACCACGGCGTCCTTGCGCGAGTCGCCCACCGCGCGCAGGTGCAGACCGAGGTACGGCACCCGGACGTGCCGGTCCAGCCAGGCGACCGTGGCGGCGCGGGCGGTGGCGTCGCGCCCGGAGCAGAAGACCACCCCGTACCCGGCGGCGTGCATCGCCCGGACCGCCGCGATCACCGCCTCGTTGGGTTCGTCCTCGCCGACCCGGGTCATGTCGTACGGGCTGCGGGAGACGTTCAGCGCCACCGTGCCGTCGATGTCCACCAGCACGATCTCCGGCGGCCCGGCCGGGGCCGGGTCGACGGTGCCGGCCCGGCCGGTGCGGGCGGTCGGCACCGGCAGCGGCAGCGGGCGGTCGGCCAGGTACCGCTCGTGCAGCCGGCGGATGGCCGGCTCACCGACCCGGTCCGCCTCCGCCCGCACGGCGTCGCGGCGCAGGCACTCCTCGAGGGGCACGTCGGTGAAGTCGTGCACCTCGAAGTCGGCGTCGTAGCGGGCGGCCAGGTCGGCCCAGTCGCGCAGGGTGCGGGAGCGCAGGTTGGTGTCGTCCACGCAGACGCTGACCCCGGCCCGCAGCAGCGCCTCCACCTGGGCCCGCTGGGCGAGCGTCACCTGGTACTCGGCCCGCTGGGTGAAGAGCCGCTCGCCGTGCAACATCCGGCGCAGGTCGTCCCGGTTCACCCGGGCCACGGCCGGTTGCAGGGTACGGGCGAAGGTGGTCTTGCCGGAGGCGGGCAGCCCACGGGTGGCGATCAGTCGGGGCATCCTGCCCATCCCGCGCGGCTCAGGGACGAATCGGGCACCGTCCCACCGTACGCCGGGGGAGGGAATGCTGGTCGGCGGTGGCGGGAATGCGAGCAGGGAGGCGGGCGTTTCCACTGCCGGACCGATCGTGCGGCCCGCTTACCGGGTCGGCTCACGCCCATGGCACACTGGTCAATCGGCCACCGGTTCCGGTTCACGCCCGAGTCCGTCGCGCACCACGTGACGGGGAGATCAGCGGCGACCCGGCGACCACCGACGAAAGGACCGAGGCGACATGAAGCCCAACATCCACCCGGAGTACGTGACCACCGAGGTCTCCTGCTCCTGCGGTAACACCTTCTCGACCCGCAGCACCGCCCGGGGCGGCGCCATCCACGTCGAGACCTGCAGCGCCTGCCACCCGTTCTACACCGGTAAGCAGCGCGTTCTCGACACCGCCGGCCGGGTCGCGAAGTTCCAGCAGAAGTACGCCAAGGTTCAGGCGAAGAAGGCCAAGTAGCTCCACCGACGACGCCCGTGTCCGGCTTTCAGCCGGGCGCGGGCGTCGTCCGTTCCGCCCCGCTTTCCACCTGATCGTCGTCGAAGGAGCATCCCCCGCATGAGCAGCGAGCGCCTGGCCTCCCTCCTCGACGAGTACGCCGAGCTGGAGAAGCGGCTGGCCGACCCGGCCATCCACGCCGACCAGGGCACCGCGCGCCGGGTCGGCCGCCGGTACGCCGAGCTGGTTCCGCTGCACAAGGCCGCCGGTGAGCTGGAGCAGGCCCGCGCCGACCTGGCCGCGGCCCGGGAACTGGCCGCCGAGGACCCGTCCTTCGCCGGGGAGGCGGAGTCGATTGCGGCGAGCCTGCCGGCGCTCGAGGAGCGCCTGGCCGAGCTGCTGATCCCGCGTGACCCGCACGACGCCAAGGACGTGATCATCGAGATCAAGGCCGGCGAGGGCGGGGAGGAGTCGGCGCTCTTCGCCGCCGACCTGCTGCGGATGTACACCCGGTACGCCGAGCGGCACGGCTGGCTCACCGAGGTCATCGACGCACAGGACTCCGACCTGGGCGGGGTCAAGGACGTCTCGCTGGCGATCAAGACCAAGGGCGTCCCGGAGGGCGGCAACGGCGTCTGGTCGCGGCTGAAGTGGGAGGGCGGCGTGCACCGGGTGCAGCGCGTGCCGGTCACCGAGTCGCAGGGGCGCATCCACACCAGCGCCGCCGGCGTGCTGGTGCTGCCCGAGGCGGAGGACGTCGACGTCACCATCGACCCCAACGAGCTGCGCATCGACGTGTTCCGCTCGTCCGGGCCGGGCGGCCAGTCGGTGAACACCACCGACTCCGCGGTGCGGATCACCCACCTGCCGACCGGCGTGGTGGTCTCCTGCCAGAACGAGAAGTCCCAGTTGCAGAACCGGGAGCAGGCGATGCGGATCCTGCGGGCCCGGCTGCTCGCCGTCGCGCAGGAGCAGGCCGACGCCGCCGCCTCGGACGCCCGCAAGGCGCAGGTGCGCACGGTCGACCGCTCGGAGCGGATCCGCACCTACAACTTCCCGCAGAACCGGATCACCGACCACCGCATCGGCTACACGGCGTACAACCTCGACCTGGCGCTCGCCGGCGACCTGGACGGCGTCCTCGACGCCCTCACCGAGGCCGACCGCGCCGCCCGCCTGGCCGGCGACCCCGAACTCACCCGCCGCTGACCCCACCCCTCCGGGGCGGGGCTTGGCGCGGAGCATCTCGCGGTCGGCGATCTCGAAGGCGGTACCCAGGGCGTCGCGCAGCGCGCCGTTCGCGCCGTCCACCTCCGCGAAGCCGATACTCACGCCGACCGGGGTGCCGGGCACCAGGGACTCCCAGTCCTCGGTGCGTACCGCCGCGTGGATGCGCCGGGCCACCTCGGCCGCCTCGGTCATCCCCGCCCCGGCAAGCACCACCACGAACTCGTCCCCGCCGTAGCGGGCCACGAAGTCGCCCCGGCGCATCACCCGGTTGATCACCCCGGCGATCCGTTGCAGGACCAGGTCCCCGGAGTGGTGGCCGTGGGTGGTGTTGACCGCCTTGAAGCCGTCCAGGTCGCAGACGCCGATCACCACCCGCTCGCCCCGGGAGGTCACCGAGGCGATGTAACGCTCCAGCCGGCGACGGTTGGGCAGGCCGGTGAGCGGGTCGGTCAGCGCCTCGCCCTCGTACCGGGCGGCCTCGCGGCGCATCTCCTCGTGGTCGATCCGGGCGGCGATGCCGTCGATGTACACGTCCCGCAGCCGGTCGTTGCGCTGCGCGGCCAGCCGGAACGCCATCCGGTCGGCCCGGTGCGCGGCCACGTGGTCGCCGGCCCGGGCGTACGCGATGCTGCGCAGCCGGGCCGGCTCGGCCGCGCCGAGCGTCTCGTTGGAGACCCGGGCGCCGTCGAGCCGGGTGATCGCCTCGATCGGCTGACCGCCGGCCACCGCCAGGCAGATCTGCCCCAGTTGCCGCATGTCCCGGGCGCGGGCGCTGTCGCCGCCGTGGCGGAGCAGGCGGACCGGGTCGGTCTGCGTACCCGTGTCCGGGGGGTCGCCGAGGGCGGCCCGGCGGGCCGCGGCGTAGCCGTAGGCGGCGAGGCTGCTGGGGCGGATCCGGTCGCTGCGGCCGTCGCGGACGAACCGGTTCAGGTCGATGGCGATGTCGCGCAGCACCCGCAGGCAGCCGTCGCTGTCGCCGTTGTGGTCGAGGGCGACCGCGTTGCGCAGCCGGATGCCGGGCGCGGCGAACACCTCCTCGGGGAGCCCGGCGCCCAGCCCGTGCTGCCGGGCCCGCTCGATCGCGCCGAGGGCGTGGCCGTGGAAGCTGAGGTACGAGTAGGCCATCGCCAGGTCGTGCCAGCCCCAGGCGGTGTCCCGGTCCCGCTCCTCGGCCGCGCCCAGCGCCCGGGCGGCGCGGACCAGGTGGGTCACGCACCGGTCCAGCGCGCCCTGGTGGTGCGCGGCGAGCGCGGCCAGCGCGTTGAGGTGCCCGTGCAGGTACGGCTCGGGCAGGTCGCGCACGGCGGTGGCGGCCTCCTCGATGGCCCCGGTGAACTCGGCCGTGCGACCGAGATTGATCAGTGCGCAGAGGCGCTGCACCAGCGCGTCGGCGCGGGTGTGCGGGTCGGTGGTGGTGCTCAGCACCCGTTCGAGCAGGCCGCACGCCTCGGCGGACCGGCTCGCCTCCTGCAGGGTGCGGGCGCGCTGGAGGGCGTCAACCTGGTCTTCGACCCGGTCGAGCCACCCCACCTGCCAACCTCCTGTCGGTGTGCGCCGGGACGCCCCCGCTCGTGACCTGACCCGCGACGCATCATGATTATGTCGTGACCTCCCTCCCGCGCCACCCCTCCGAAGGGGCAGAACGCGAGCGTCCCTCGCTCGCGGTGGCCCGTGCCGCCCGCGCCCTGGCCGCCGCCGGGGTGCCCTCGGCCCGGGCCGAGGCGGAGCAGCTCGCCGCGTACGTGCTGGACGTGCCCCGGGGCCGGCTGGCGCTGGCGGACGGCTTCACCGCCGACCAGCGGGCGCGGTTCGAGGAGCTGGTGGCCCGGCGGGCCGACCGGGAGCCGTTGCAGCACCTGACCGGCCGGGCCGCGTTCCGGCACCTGGAGCTGGCGGTCGGGCCGGGGGTCTTCGTGCCCCGGCCGGAGACCGAACTGCTCGCCGGCTGGGGGATCGAGGCGGCCCGGACGCGACCGGCGCCGCTGGTGGTGGACCTGTGCAGCGGCTCCGGGGCGATCGCGTTGGCGCTCGCGCAGGAGGTGCCGACGGCCCGGGTGGTGGCCGTGGAGCGGTCCCCGGCCGCGCTGGACTGGCTGCGCCGCAACGCCGCCGAGCGGGCCGCCGCCGGCGACCGGCCGGTCGAGGTGGTCGCGGCCGACGTCACCGACCCGGAACTGCTGGCCGCGCTGGTCGGCGAGGTGGACGTGCTGCTCTGCAACCCGCCGTACGTGCCCCGGGCGGTGGCCGTACCGCCGGAGGTGGCCGGGCACGACCCGGACGAGGCGGTCTTCGGTGGGGCGGACGGGTTGAGCGTGATCCGGCCGGTGCTGGCCCGCGCCGCGCGGCTGCTGCGCCCGGGCGGCGCGCTGGGCGTGGAGCACGACGACACGCACGGGGCGGCGGTGCCGGCGCTGCTCGCCGCCGACGGCCGCTACGCCGAGGTGACGGAGCACCGGGACCTCGCCGGGCGGCCCCGGTTCGCCACCGCGTCCCGGCGGGCGGACGGCCCGCACCCCGCCGCGGCGGCACCGGCGTGGCAGACTGGCTCCTCGTGATGCTCTACGACTGTCGGTCGCCCGCCGACCGGGACCGCGGCATCGCCGCTGCCATCGAGGCGGTCAAGAACGGCGAGCTGGTCGTCCTGCCGACCGACACGGTCTACGGGATCGGCGCGGACGCCTTCACCCCGTACGCCGTCAAGGCCCTTGCCGACGCCAAGGGCGGCAGCCGGCAGGCGCCGCCGGTGCTGATCGGTTCCCGGCACACCCTGGACGGCCTGGTCTTCTCGCTGCCGCGGGCCGCACGCGACCTGGTCGAGGCGTTCTGGCCGGGCGCGCTGACCATCGTGGTGGAGCACTCCCCGAGCCTGGCTTGGGATCTGGGCGACGCCAGCGGCACGGTGGCGGTCCGGATGCCGCTGCACCCGGTGGCGCTGGAGGTGCTGCGCGAGACCGGCCCGATGGCGGTGGCCTCGGCGAACAAGGCCGGGCAACCGGCCGCGCTGACCGCCGAGGAGGCCCGTGACCAGCTTGCCTACTCGGTCCGCGCCTACCTGGAGGCCGGGCCCTGCCCGGACCCGGTGCCGAG
Source organism: Micromonospora sp. URMC 105 (assembly GCF_051386295.1). Lineage (NCBI taxonomy): Bacteria > Bacillati > Actinomycetota > Actinomycetes > Micromonosporales > Micromonosporaceae > Micromonospora > Micromonospora sp. URMC 105. The sequence continues at coordinate 61,017 of NZ_JBPQTL010000006.1, forward strand.
CACCATCGTCGACCTGACCGGCGAGGTGCCCCGGGTGCTGCGGCTGGGCGCGATCGGCCTGGACAAGCTCCGCGACGTGGCGCCGGACATCCTCGACGAGCGGGGGGCCTGAGTGCCGCCGTTCACCGTCCTGCACGTCTGCATGGGCAACATCTGCCGCTCCCCGATGGCGGAGCGGCTGCTGCTGCTCGCGGTCCGCGAGCGGCTGGGCCGGCTCGGCGTCGACCCGGCCCGCTCGGACGAGCTGCTGCACAGCCACAGCGCCGGCACCGGCGGCTGGCACGCCGGCGAGGAGATGAACCCGCCGGCGGCCCGGCAGGTGCTGGCGCGCGGTGGCGACGTGGCGGGGTTCGCCGCCCGCAAGCTGCGGTCGGATCTGATCGACGCCGCCGACCTGGTCCTCACCGCCACCGCCGACCAGCAGGAGTACGTGGTGGCGCTGCGGCCGGACGCCGCGTCGCGCACCTTCGTGCTCGGCGAGTTCGGCCGGCTGCTGGGGCTGGTGGACGCCGCCGCCCTGCCACCGGCGGAGGCCACCGGGGAGGCGGTGTACGCCCGGGGCGTGGCGCTGGTGGAGGCGGCCGACGCGGCCCGGCAGGGCGCGTCCGCGCTGCACTCCGACGACCTGGACGACCCGTGGGGCCGGGGCGACCAGTGCTTCAGCCGGGTGGCCGACGAGATCGAGGAGACCGTCCACCCGCTCACCGCGGCGCTGCTGCCCTGACCCCCGCCCGGGTGAACCGGGCGGCGTGTCCCGTGCTCCGCGCCGCGTCCCGCTCGCGAATTTCCTCCGGATTTAGGGAAATTTGGCGGCAGGTGGGGCGGTGCGGGTCATTCTGAACGGGTCCTGACGGCTCCTGCGGGGAGTACTGATGATCCGGGCCCATCTCGACAAGTTGCTCACCGTGGTGATCGCCGGCGTGCTCGCCGGGCTGGTGCTGGCGGCGGCGGCCCTTCCGGCCGCGTTGGTGCTCGGGCTGGGCTTCGGCGCGCTCGCCGCGCCCTACTCGGAGCTGCCGTCGAGCCTGCGCACCCCACCCACCGCGCAACGGTCGAACCTGTACGCCAACGACGGCCGCACCCTGATCACCTCGTTCTACACCGAGGACCGGGTCGAGGTGCCGCTGGCGAAGGTGGCCCCGGTGATGCGCCAGGCCATCGTGGCCGCCGAGGACACCCGCTTCTACGAGCACCGCGGCGTCGACGTGCGCGGCGTGATCCGGGCCTTCACCGTCAACCGGCGCGACGGCCACACCCGGCAGGGCGCCTCCACGCTGACCATGCAGTACGTGCGCAACGTGCTGGCCAGCGATCCCCGGCTGACCCGGGAGCAGCGCCGGGCGGCCACCGAGATCACCGTCGCCCGCAAGCTGCGGGAGGTGCGGTACGCCCTCTCCCTGGAGCGGGAGCTGGACAAGGACGAGATCCTGCGCCGCTACCTCAACATCGCCTACTTCGGCGCCGGGGCGTACGGCATCGCCGCCGCCAGCAAGCGCTACTTCTCCACGTCGCCGGCGAATCTCACCCTGCCCCAGGCGGCCCTGCTCGCCGGCCTGGTCCGGTCGCCGGACACCGACGACCCCATCAACGGCGACGCCGACGCGGCCCTGCGCCGCAAGGCGTACGTGCTGGACCGGCTGGTCGGTGCGGGGCAGGTGTCGGCGGCCGAGGCGGAGCAGGCCAAGGCCGCCCCGCTGGGGCTGCGCCCCAGCCAGACCCCGAACGACTGCACCGGTGTGCCGCAGGCGCAGAACGACTGGGGCTTCTTCTGCGACTGGTTCACCCAGTGGTGGAGCGCCCAGCCGGCCTTCGGCTCCTCCGCCGCGGAGCGGCAGGACACCCTGCGCCGGGGCGGCTTCCGGATCGTCTCCTCGCTGGACCCGGCCGTGCAGCGGGCCACCCTGCAGGAGGTGCTGGACATCTACCGCGTCACCGACCGCCGGGCCGTACCGACCGCGGTGGTCCAGCCCGGCACCGGGCGGGTGCTGGCCATGGCGGTGAACCGCAACTACAGCGTCGACGGCAACCCGCGCGGGCAGAAGAACTACCCGAACACGGTCAACCAGCTCGTGGCCGGCGGCAACGGCATCGAGGGTTACCAGGCCGGCTCCACCTTCAAGCTCTTCACCGTGCTGGCCGCCCTGGAGTCCGGGCTGCCGCTGGAGACCGGTTTCACCGCGCCGAGCCGGATCCTCACCCGGTTCCCGGCCGACGCCGGATCGGCCAGCTGCGGCGGCCGTTGGTGCCCGGTCAACGCCACGCCGTCGTGGATGGACGGGCGGCACACCATGTGGACCGCCTTCGGCCGCTCGGTGAACACCTACTTCGCCTGGCTGATCGAGCGGGTCGGCGCGGACCGGGTGGTGGAGATGGCCGAGCGGCTGGGCATCGTGTTCCGCTCCGAGGGCGACGCCCGGCTGGCCCGCTCCGGTGCCCGCAACTGGGGCTCGTTCACCCTCGGGGTCTCCTCGACCACCCCGCTCGACCTCGCCAACGCGTACGCCACGGTGGCCGCCGAGGGGACCTGGTGCGCACCGCTGCCGGTCGTGTCGATCACCGACAGCGCCGGGCAGGAGGTGGCGGCCGGGCGCCCGGACTGCCGGCAGGTGGTCGACACCGACGTCGCCCGGGCGGCGGTGGACGTGGCCCGCTGCCCGGTGGGCGACCAGACGATGTACAACCGCTGTGACGGCGGCACCGCCGACCTGCTCCGGCTGCGGCTGGGCCGCCCGGTGGCCGGCAAGACCGGCAGCTCGGAGGGGTACGAGACCGAGTCGGTGGTGGCGTTCACCCCGCAGCTCGCCATCGCCTCGATGGCGGCGAACCCGGACGACCGCCGGGACGCGGTGGGCCGGGCGGTACAGGCGCGGATGGTGGACGCGGCGGGCCGGGTGCTCGACGCCGCCCTTGAGGGGCAGCCGGCCCGCGACTTCGTCCCGCCCAGCGAGGCGGTCGCCTTCCGCGAGACCGGCCCCCGCGACGGCAACTGACCCCGCGAACGGCACTGGCCCCGCGAACGGCAGCTGATCCCATGACGGCGGCCGGCCCCGGATTGGGCACCGCGACCGCAACCGACCCTGCCGGAGCGGCTCAGCGGGCGTGTTCGGCGCCGCGCGCGATGTTGCGGGCCATGCCGCCGAAGACGACGGCGTGGAACGGGGCCACCGAGCCCCAGTAGGCGTGTCCGGCCAGGCCGCGGGGGAGGAAGACGGCGCGCTGCACGTACCGGCTGCGGCCGTCGGCGGTGGGCTCGGCGCGCATCTCCAGCCAGGCCCGGCCGGGCAGCCGCATCTCGGCCCGCAGCCGCAGCAGTTCGCCCGGCACGATCTCCTCGACCCGCCAGAAGTCCAGCGCCTCGCCGACCTGGAGGCGGTGCGGGTCCCGCCGGCCGCGGCGCAGCCCGACCCCGCCGATGAGCCGGTCCAGCCAGCCCCGGATCGACCAGGCCAGCGGGAACGAGTACCAGCCGTGCTCGCCGCCGACCCCCTCGATCACCCGCCAGAGCGCGGTCGCCGGGGCGGCGACCTCGCGTTCCCGCAGGTCGGTGTAGACCGTGCCGCCGGACCACTTCGGGTCGCTGGGCAGCGGCTCGGCCGGCGCGTCCGGACCGCTCGCGGTGGACCACCGGGTCTCCACCTGGGCGTCGCGCACCTTGGCCAGCGCCAGCGCGACGGCCTGGTCGAAGCCGGCCAGCCCGTCCGGCGGGTCGGGCAGGTACCGGGCGATGTCGTGCTCGCGCGCCACCGCCTCGTGGACCAGGCTCTCCACCAGCGGTCGGGCGATCTTGTTCGGCACCGGGGTGACCAGCCCCACCCAGTACGAGGAGAGCGACGGCGTCAGCGGCCGTACCCGCAGGATGACCCGGCGGCGCAGCCCGGCCACCCGGGCGTAGCGCTGCATCATCTCCTCGAAGGTGAGCACGTCCGGGCCGGCGATGTCGAAGGAGCGGTCCACCTCGGGCGGCAGGGTCGCGCAGCCGACCAGGTAGCGCAGCACGTCGCGGACCGCGATCGGCTGGATCCGGTTGCGCACCCAGCGCGGGGTGACCATCGCCGGCAGCCGCTCGGTGAGGTAGCGCAGCATCTCGAACGAGGCCGAGCCCGATCCGATGATCACGGCGGCCCGCAGCACCACCGTGGGCACGCCGCTGGCGAGCAGGATCCGCGCCACCTCCGCCCGGGACCGCAGGTGCGGCGAGGGGACCCCGCCGTCCTCCTTCGGCTCGGGGCCGCCGAGGTAGACGATCCGGCGTACGCCGGCTGCGGCGGCCGCCTCGGCGAAGTGGGTCGCGGCCTCCCGGTCGGCCGTCTCGAAGTCGGCCTGCCCGAGCGAGTGCACCAGGTAGTACGCGACGTCGACGCCCGCGAACGCGGCGGTCAGCGTCTCCGGCCGGCGCAGATCGCCCTCGACCACCTCGGCCTGCGCCGCCCAGGGCACGTCGCGCAGCCGCCCGGCCTTGCGGGCCAGGCAGCGCACCTCGTACCCCTCGGCCAGCAGCCGGGGCGCGAGCCGCCCGCCGATGTAACCCGTGGCTCCCGTGACGAGGCATCTCACGGCTTCCAGTGTGCGGCCCCATAGACTCCTTCGCTGTGGAGAACGCGAGCAACACCTTCTGGGGGCCGGACTTCCAGCAGCTCAGCACCGTCGACCCGGAGATCGCCGGGGTGGTGCTGGGTGAGCTCGACCGGCTGCGCGGCGGCCTGCAGCTGATCGCCAGCGAGAACCTCACCTCCCCGGCGGTGCTCGCGGCGCTCGGCTCGACGCTGACCAACAAGTACGCGGAGGGCTATCCGGGCCGGCGCTACTACGGCGGCTGCGCCGAGGTCGACCGGGCCGAGGAGATCGGCATCGCCCGGGCCAAGGAGCTCTTCGGCGCCGAGCACGCCAACCTCCAACCGCACTCCGGGGCCGGCGCGAACCTCGCCGCGTACGCCGCGCTGGTGCAGCCCGGCGACACGGTGCTGGCGATGGACCTGCCGCACGGCGGGCACCTCACCCACGGCAGCCGGGTGAACTTCTCCGGCAAGTGGTTCCACACCGTCGGCTACACCGTCCGGCGGGACACCGAGCTGATCGACTACGACGAGGTCCGCGACCTCGCCCTGGCGCACCGGCCCAAGATGATCATCTGTGGGGCGACCGCGTACCCCCGGCTGATCGACTTCGCCCGGTTCCGGGAGATCGCCGACGAGGTCGACGCGTACCTGATGGTGGACGCCGCGCACTTCATCGGGCTGGTCGCCGGTCAGGCGATCCCGTCGCCGGTGCCGTACGCCGACGTCGTCTGCTTCACCACCCACAAGGTGCTGCGCGGCCCGCGCGGCGGCATGATCCTCTGCCGGGAGTCGCTGGCCGCCCGGATCGACAAGGCGGTCTTCCCGTTCACCCAGGGCGGCCCGCTGATGCACGCCGTCGCGGCCAAGGCGGTCGCGCTGCGCGAGGCCGCGCAGCCCGAATTCCGGGCCTACGCGACGCAGGTGGTGGAGAACTCCCGGGCGCTCGCCGCCGGGCTGGCCGCCGAGGGGATGCGCCCGGTCTCCGGCGGCACCGACACCCACCTGGCCCTGGTCGACCTGCGCGAGACCGGGGTGACCGGCGCCGAGGCCGAGGCCCGCTGCGACGCTGCGGCGATCACGCTGAACAAGAACGCCATCCCGTACGACCCGCAGAAGCCGATGGTCGCCTCCGGCATCCGGGTCGGCACGCCGAGCGTCACCACCCAGGGCATGGGCGTGCCGGAGATGCGCCAGGTCGCCTCGCTGATCGCCCGCGCGGTCCGCACCGACCCGGCCGCACCGCAGGGCGCCGACACGCTCGCCGGGATCGCCGGCGAGGTCGCCGAGCTGGTCGCCGCCTTCCCGGCGTACCCCCGTGGCTGAGCCCGGGGTGCGCGCGCCGGAAGCGGCCGCGGACCGGCGCTGGCGACTGCGCCACCTGCCGGTGCTGCTGCTCGCCTCGGCGCTGCTGGGCGCGGTGGCCGCCCTGGTCGGCGGGGTGACCGGCGGGGGCGACGCGGCGCTGGGCGCCGCCGCCGGGGTGGCCGTGGCGGCGGCCAGCTTCACCCTGACCACGGTGGTGCTGGCCTGGGCCGACGCGGTCAACCCGCAGCTGGTGCTCCCGTTCGGGCTCGGCCTGTACGCCGCCAAGTTCACCCTGCTCGGCGTGGTGATGGTGGCCGTGGCCTCGACCGGCTGGGACGGGCTGATCCCGCTCTGCCTCGGCATCGCGGCGGGCGTGGCGGTCTGGACCGGGGTGCACATCTGGTGGCTGACCAGGGTGCACCAGCGGGGCGTGTCCGGCTGACGGTCCGGCCGCACACCGACCGTGGTCACGTCGTGGCGGCGTCTCACCTGGCGGACGCCGCGCGCGACTGTCCACCTCCGGTCATTTTCTGACCGGCGGAAGGGGAGTAGCGTGCCTCCAGACGACGCGACCTGCCAACGGCCCACACAACGACGGTTGTGCGGGGGGTGAGGCACAGCCTCGTCTTCCCGGCTGATATCGTTCGCCCCGTCATGGCTGGTGACCAAACCCCCCAACCCAATGGCGGCTCAGGCGACGTTCCGTCCGGTGCCGGCCAGGGTTGGACCGCGCTCGGATACCTCATCACGGGCATGGTCTTCTGGGGATTCATCGGCTGGCTGGTCGACCAGTGGCTCGACTCCGGCGGCATCGCCACCGGGATCGGCGTCGTGCTCGGCATGGCCGGGGGAATCATCCTGGTCGTCCGCCGACTCGGCACGCCTACTTAGGAAGGGACGCGGTGTTCGGACAGGCGAACGTCCTGGCAGCGGGCCAGGCGGCATTCCCACCCAGTGTGGAGGACTTCTACCTGCCCAGCATCCTGCCCTGGGGTGCGCACGACTCGTACTGGTTCACGAAGATCACTGCGATGGTCTGGATCGCCGTCGGCGTCCTGATCATCTTCTTCCTGGCCAGCTACCGGAAGCCGCAGCTGGTCCCGACGAAGAAGCAGTGGTTCGCCGAGTCGATCTACGGCTTCGTGCGGAACAACATCGCGGTCGACATGATCGGGCACGCGGGGGTGCGGTTCGCGCCGTACTTCACCACGCTGTTCTGCTTCATCCTGCTGACCAACTTCTTCGCGATCCTGCCGGGCTTCCAGATCTCGCCGAACTCGCACATCGCCTTCCCGGCGATCCTCGCGGTGATCAGCTACGTGCTCTTCATCTACGCGGGCATCAAGCACCACGGCGCGGGCAAGTTCATCAAGAATTCGCTGATCCCGCCGGCGCCCTGGTACATCCTGCCGCTGCTGATCCCGATCGAGTTCTTCTCGACCTTCCTCGTCCGGCCGTTCTCGCTGGCCGTCCGTCTCTTCGCGAACATGTTCGCCGGCCACATGCTCCTGCTGGTCTTCACGCTCGGCGGCTTCGCGATGCTCAGCGCCAACACCTGGCTGGCCCCGGTCTCGGTGCTGTCCTGGGTGATGACCATCGCCCTGACCTTCCTCGAGTTCCTGGTGATCGTCCTGCAGGCGTACGTCTTCACGGTGCTGACCGCCAGCTACGTGCAGGGCGCGCTCGCCGACGAGCACTGATCCACTTCGCACCAACCGTTGTCGTCCCGCGTGAGAGTCACGCGTGATAACCAGGAGGAACCACACCAATGGACGCTAGCGTTCTCGCCGCGGTAGAGGGCAGCACCGCCGCCATCGGCTACGGCCTCGCCGCCATCGGCCCGGGCATCGGCGTCGGCCTGGTCTTCGCCGCCTACATCCAGTCGACCGCCCGCCAGCCGGAGTCGTCCCGGATGACCCTGCCGTACGTCTGGATCGGCTTCGCCGTCATCGAGGCGCTCGCGCTGCTGGGTATCGCCTTCGGCTTCATCTGGGCTGGCGCCTGATCCACCCCTGTTGACCGGGAGGTAACCATGTACCACCTGCTCGCCGCCGAAGGTGGTGAAACGGCCCACAACCCGATCGTCCCGCTGTGGCAGGAGCTCGTGGTCGGGACGGTCGCCTTTGCCGTGCTCTGCTTCGTGCTGATGAAGTTCGTCTTCCCCCGCATGGAGCAGACGTTCCAGGCGCGGGTCGACGCGATCGAGGGTGGCATCAAGCGCGCCGAGGCCGCCCAGGCCGAGGCCAACCAGCTCCTCGAGCAGTACCGCGCGCAGCTCGCCGAGGCGCGCACCGACGCCGCCAAGATCCGGGACGACGCCCGGGCCGACGCGGAGGGCATCCGTCAGGACATCCTCGCCAAGGCGCGGGAGGAGTCCGACCGGATCATCGCGGCCGGCAAGGAGCAGCTCGCCGCCGAGCGGGCCACCATCGTGCGCGAGCTGCGCACCGAGGTCGGCACGATCGCGGTGGACCTGGCCAGCAAGATCGTCGGGGAGTCCCTCGCCGACGAGGCTCGTCGCAAGGGCACCGTCGACCGGTTCCTGAGCGGTCTCGAGAGCGCGGGGGCCCGCTGATGCAGGCCGCCAGCCGGGAGTCGTACAAGGTCGCGGCCGAGCACCTCGACGCGTACGCGCGCAGTGCCGACCCGGTCGCGGTGGCCCACACCGCGAACGACCTGCTCGCCGTCGCCGGCCTGCTTCGGCGGGAGCCCCGGCTGCGGCGGGCCCTCTCGGACCCCGCCCGGTCCCGGGCGGACCGCGCCGGTCTGCTCGGCGAGATGCTGCGGGGCAAGATCGGCGAGGGGGCGCTCGACCTGCTCGCCACGATGGTCTCCGGTCGCTGGTCGGCGCCGTCGGAACTGCTCGACGGCGCCGAGCGGCTCGGCGTGGAGGCCGTGCTGGCCAGCGTCGACGCCGCCGGTGACCTGGGTGAGGTCGAGGACGAGCTGTTCCGCTTCGGGCAGGTCGTCGCCGGCCAGCCCGAGCTCTCCGCGGTGCTGTCGAACCCGGCGGTCCCGATGGACCGGCGGGGCGTCCTGGTCGGTGACCTGCTGGCCGGCAAGGCCCGGCTGGCCACCGTCCGCCTCATCGAGGTGGCGCTCTCCGGCTTCGGCGGGCGCTCCTTCACCGGATCGCTCACTCGGCTGGTCGAGCTGGCCGCCGAGCGGCGGGACCGTCAGGTGGCGTACGTCACCGTAGCGGCCCCCCTGAGTGACGAGGAGGAGCGACGCCTGGGTGCCCGCCTCTCCGCGATGTACGGTCGAGAGGTTTCCGTCAAGCAGACGGTCAACCCGGAGGTGCTCGGTGGGGTGAGCGTCCAGGTCGGCTCCGACCTGTACGACGGCACCGTCCTGCGCCGCCTCAACGAGACCCGCAACGCGCTCGCGAAGCGCTGACCAGCGTCTCGCAGCCCCTGATCGACGCCATTCGGACCGGTCGGTACTAGGTATCCCGGGACCCTGATACTTAAGGAAGCAGAGGATGGCCGAGCTGACCATCTCGACGGAGGAGATCCGCGGCGCCCTGGAGCGCTACGTCTCCTCCTACTCGTCCGACGTCTCCCGCGAGGAGGTCGGCACCGTCGCCGACACCGGCGACGGCATCGCCCACGTCGAGGGCCTGCCCTCGACCATGACCAACGAGCTCCTGGAGTTCGAGGACGGCACGCTCGGCGTGGCGCTGAACCTCGACGTCCGGGAGATCGGTGTCGTCGTTCTCGGTGACTCCGCCAAGCTGGAGGAGGGGCAGCGCGTCAAGCGCACCGGCCGGGTGCTCTCCGTGCCGGTCGGCGACGCCTTCCTCGGTCGCGTGGTCGACGCGCTCGGCCAGCCGATCGACGGGCTCGGTGACATCGCCAACGAGGGCTTCCGCGAGCTGGAGCTCCAGGCCCCGAACGTGATGTCCCGGCAGTCCGTCGACGAGCCGCTGCAGACCGGTATCAAGGCGATCGACGCCATGACCCCGGTCGGTCGGGGCCAGCGTCAGCTGATCATCGGTGACCGGAAGACCGGTAAGACCACGGTCGCCCTGGACACCATCCTCAACCAGCGGGACAACTGGCGCACCGGCGACCCGAAGAAGCAGGTCCGCTGCATCTACGTCGCCATCGGCCAGAAGGCCTCCACGATCGCCGGCATCAAGGGCATCCTGGAGGAGGCGGGCGCGATGGAGTACACCACCATCGTCGCCTCCCCGGCCTCCGACCCGGCCGGCTTCAAGTACCTCGCCCCGTACACCGGCTCGTCCATCGGGCAGCACTGGATGTACGGCGGCAAGCACGTCCTGATCGTCTTCGACGACCTGAGCAAGCAGGCCGAGGCGTACCGGGCCGTGTCGCTGCTGCTGCGCCGTCCGCCGGGCCGCGAGGCCTACCCGGGTGACGTCTTCTACCTGCACTCGCGTCTGCTGGAGCGCTGCGCGAAGCTCTCCGACGAGCTGGGTGGCGGCTCGATGACCGGTCTGCCGATCATCGAGACGAAGGCCAACGACATCTCGGCCTTCATCCCGACCAACGTCATCTCGATCACCGACGGCCAGATCTTCCTGGAGACCGACCTGTTCAACCAGGGCGTCCGGCCGGCGATCAACGTCGGTACCTCGGTCTCCCGGGTCGGTGGCGCCGCGCAGGTGAAGCCGATGAAGAAGGTCGCCGGCTCGCTGCGGCTCAACCTGGCCCAGTACCGCGAGCTGGAGGCGTTCGCCGCCTTCGCCTCCGACCTGGACCGGGCCTCGCAGAACCAGCTCAACCGCGGTTCCCGCCTGGTCGAGCTGCTCAAGCAGCCGAACTACTCGCCGTACCCGGTGCAGGAGCAGGTCGTCTCGGTCTGGGCCGGCGTCGAGGGCAAGCTGGACGACATCCCGGTCGGCGAGGTCCGTCGCTTCGAGGCCGAGTTCCTCCAGTACCTGCGGCACAAGCACGAGGGTGTGCTGGCCGCAATCGCCGACAACCAGTGGAACGACGACATCATCTCGTCGCTGGACTCGGCCATCGCCGAGTTCAAGCAGGTCTTCCTGGGCAAGGAGGACGAGCGCCGGATCAACGAGGCCCCGGCCGCGCCGCTCGAGGGCGAGGAGAACCGCGAGACGGTGACCCGCTTCCGCGACGGCCAGACCGACCGCCCGGCCGAGAGCTGATCCCATGGCGGCCCAGGTTCGCGTTCTTCGTCAACGGATCCGCTCGGCGAAGTCGATGAAGAAGATCACCAAGGCGATGGAGCTCGTGGCGACGAGCCGGATCGCCAAGGCCCAGGCCCGGGTGGAGGCGTCCCTGCCGTACGCCCAGGCCATCACCGGCGTCCTCACGGCGCTGGCGTCCAACGCGCGGATCGACCACCCGCTGCTCACCCCGCGTGAGCGGGTGCGGCGGGCGGGCGTGCTGCTGGTCACCAGCGACCGCGGCCTGGCCGGTGGTTACAGCTCCAACGCGATCAGGACTGCGGAGTCGCTGATCGCCCGGCTCAAGGCCGACGGCAAGGACCCGGTGCTCTACGTCATCGGCCGCAAGGGCGTCGGGTTCTACCGGTTCCGCGACCGGGAGATGGCGGCGAACTGGACGGGCTTCTCGGAGCAGCCGTCCTTCGCCGACGCCCGCGAGGTGGGCGAGACGCTGATCAAGGCGTTCTCGGCCGGCGCGGACGACGCGGACGGCCAGGCCGGGGCGGACGGCGTGCTCGGGATCGACGAGTTGCACATCGTCTACACCGAGTTCCACAGCCTGATGACCCAGACGCCGGTCGCGAAGATCATCGGCCCCATGCAGGTCGAGGATCGGCCGAAGTCCGAGGGGCTGCTGCCGGCGTACGAGTTCGAGCCGGAGGCGGAGGCGCTGCTCGACGCGCTGCTGCCGAAGTACATCAACACGCGGATCTACGCGGCGTTGATCGAGTCGGCGGCGAGCGAGTCGGCGTCCCGGCGGCGGGCGATGAAGAGCGCCACCGACAACGCCGAAGAGATGATCGAGAAGTACACGCGCGAGATGAACTCGGCCCGCCAGGCCGGGATCACCCAGGAGATCAGCGAGATCGTCGGCGGCGCTAACGCGCTGGCCGCGTCGGGAAGTGAAGTGTGATGACTGCCCCAGTAGAGACCAAGACGGCCACGGGTCGCGTGGTCCGGGTCATCGGCCCGGTCGTCGACGCCGAGTTCCCGCGTGACGCCATGCCGGCCCTGTTCAACGCCCTGAACGTCGACGTGACGCTCTCCGGCGGCGAGAAGACGCTGACCCTGGAGGTCGCCCAGCACCTGGGTGACAACATGGTCCGCGCTATCTCGATGCAGCCGACCGACGGCCTGGTCCGTGGCGCGGAGGTCCGCGACAGCGGCTCGCCGATCACGGTGCCGGTGGGTGACGCGGTCAAGGGCCACGTCTTCAACGCCATCGGCGAGTGCCTCAACCTGACCGAGGGCGAGACCCTCCAGGCGGACGACCGGTGGGGCATCCACCGCAAGGCCCCGGCCTTCGCCGACCTGGAGCCGAAGACCGAGATGCTGGAGACCGGCATCAAGGTCATCGACCTGCTCGCCCCGTACGTCAAGGGCGGCAAGATCGGCCTGTTCGGCGGTGCCGGCGTGGGCAAGACGGTGCTCATCCAGGAGATGATCACCCGTGTCGCCCGGAACTTCGGTGGTACGTCGGTCTTCGCCGGCGTGGGTGAGCGCACCCGTGAGGGCAACGACCTCATCGCCGAGATGACCGAGTCCGGCGTCATCGACAAGACCGCGCTGGTCTACGGCCAGATGGACGAGCCGCCGGGCACCCGGCTGCGGGTGGCGCTCTCCGCGCTGACCATGGCGGAGTACTTCCGCGACGTGAAGAAGCAGGAGGTGCTGCTCTTCATCGACAACATCTTCCGCTTCACGCAGGCCGGTTCCGAGGTCTCCACGCTGCTCGGCCGCATGCCGAGCGCCGTGGGTTACCAGCCGACCCTGGCCGACGAGATGGGCGAGCTCCAGGAGCGGATCACCTCCGTCCGGGGCCAGGCCATCACCTCGATGCAGGCGATCTACGTGCCCGCCGACGACTACACCGACCCGGCGCCGGCCACCACGTTCGCCCACCTGGACGCGACCACCAACCTGGAGCGGTCGATCTCCGACAAGGGCATCTACCCGGCCGTGGACCCGCTGGCGTCCTCGTCCCGGATCCTCGCCCCGGAGTTCGTCGGCCAGGAGCACTTCCAGGTCGCCACCGAGGTGAAGCGGATCCTGCAGCGCTACAAGGACCTGCAGGACATCATCGCCATCCTCGGTATCGAGGAGCTCTCCGAGGAAGACAAGATCACCGTGGCCCGGGCCCGGCGGATCGAGCGCTTCCTGTCGCAGAACACCTACGCCGCCGAGCAGTTCACCGGCGTGCCGGGCTCGACGGTCCCGATCGCGGAGACCATCGAGGCGTTCAAGAAGATCAGCGAGGGCGAGTACGACCACTTCCCCGAGCAGGCCTTCTTCATGTGCGGCGGTCTCGAGGACCTGGAGCGCAAGGCGAAGGAACTGATGTCGGAGGGCTGAGAACTCCGTCACAGCGAACGAAGGCCACCCCGGCCCGCCGGGGTGGCCTTCGGCCATTGCGGACCTGCTGGTGCCCCGTGTCCGGTTGTCGGTGCGGCGATTCCCACGACGGCGCGGTACCGTTTCGAGCGCGGCGCCCGACAATCGGCGTCGATCAGGTGCAACATTTTGGCTGCGTCCGCCCGTCTTCCAAGTCGTGGGCGTGACGACGAATGGAGAAGCGCGTGGTTAAGGCCGGCAAGGGCGGCGGCAAGCCGTCCATGTGGTCCGGCGTGCCTCGGTGGGCCAGGATGTGCACCGTCTTCGGCGCCGTGCTCATGCTGCTCAGCGGCGTGGTGCTGGTCGGCTACGAGGCGCTGCTGACCCGGTACGAGGGCGCCGTCGGCAAGGCCGACCTCTTCGGCGACCAGGCGGCCGGGGCGCAGGAGCGCAAGAGCAACGTGAAGGGCCCGCTCAACATCCTGCTGGTCGGCACCGACCCGCGCAAGCCGGAGGACCGGCCGCTGGCGGACTCCATCATGGTGCTGCACGTGCCCGAGACGATGGACCGGGCGTACCTGTTCTCCCTGCCGCGCGACCTGTACGTCGAGATCCCGAAGTTCGACAAGGCCGGCTACCCCGGCGGCACCGGGAAGCTCAACGGCGCCATGTCGAACGGCAGCGTGGTGCAGGGGCAGAACCCGAGCACTCCGCAGGGCTTCGAGCTGCTCGCCAAGACCGTGCAGAAGGTGACCGGCATCGAGCGCTTCGACGCCGGCGCGATCATCAACTTCACCGGCTTCCAGAAGATCGTCGACGCGATGGGCGGCGTCGACATGTACATCGAGCGGGACGTGAAGTCCGAGCACCGCGAGCCCGACGGCACGCACCGCAAGGGCAACCCGAACGGCCCCGGCTACATCGGGCCGCAGGCGGAGTACAAGAAGGGCAACCAGCACCTGAGCGGCTGGCAGGCGCTGGACTACGTGCGGCAGCGCTACCCCAAGAACGGCGTTCCGGACGGCGACTACGGCCGCCAGCGCCACCAGCAGCAGTTCATCAAGGCGATGGTCAAGCAGGCGGCCAGCGCCGACGTGGTGACCAACCCGATCAAGCTGGACCGGGTGATCCGGGCCGCCGGTCAGTCGTTGACGTTCAACGGCCGGGGCAACAGCGTGGTCGACTTCGCCATCGCCCTCAAGGGTGTACGCCCGGAGAACGTCGAGCTGATCAAGCTGCCGGGCGAGGGGATCGGCACCGGCAGCGCGTACCGGGGTGAGCGGCTGCTGCCCGTCGCGGACGACTTCTTCGCCGCGCTCAAGAACGAGCAGTTGGACGCGTTCCTGCTCGAACACCCGGAGTTCCGTAACCGCAACAAGTGACCGCCCGCCACCGCCGGGCCGGCTTCCCGCCGGCCCGGTCCGTCGGGTCACCAGGCGGGTGTCGCAGGTCTCGCCACCCGCGTTGGGGCGCTCCCGGCGGCGGGACTAGACTTTCGACAATCCGCCGCCGCAGCAAGGAGACAGCGTGGCACAGCAGCTTCACGTCGAGCTCGTAGCCGTCGAGGAGAAGGTCTGGTCGGGCGAGGCCGAGATGGTCGTCGCCCGGACGACCGAGGGTGAGCTGGGTGTGCTGCCGGGGCACGCGCCCCTGCTCGGCCAGCTCGCGGAGCCCAGCCAGGTCCGCATCAAGCAGGCCGGCGGCCAGCAGGTCGCGTACGACGTCGCCGGCGGCTTCCTGTCGGTGACCGGTGAGGGCGTAACCGTCCTCGCCGAGAGCGCCACCCCGGCCACTCCGGCGCGCTGAGCCGACCCGCCGATGGAGATTCTGGAAGGGATCGGAATCGGCTTCGCGGTGCTCCTCGCCGCGGCTCTGATCCTCTTCATCCGGCGGGCCCTCGTCACCCGTAGCGGCGGCATCATCCGGCTCGGCGTCCGGGTCACCACCGTGCTCGACGGCCGAGGCTGGTCGCCCGGCTTCGGGCGATTCGTCGGCGACGAGCTCCGGTGGTACCGGCTGTTCAGTTTCGCCCTGCGCCCGAAGCGGGTGCTCTCCCGCAAGGAGCTGGTGGTGGAGCGGCGGCGCCTGCCCGAGGGGCAGGAGCGTCTCTCCATGCCCGCCGACTGGGTGATCCTCCGGTGTACCAGTCACCACGCACCGGTCGAGATCGCCATGGCGCGTTCCACCGTCACCGGATTCCTCAGCTGGCTGGAGGCCGCCCCGCCCGGGGCGGCCTCGCCGCGTCTGGCCTCCCAGGACTGGCCCGCGGCCTGAGCCGTCCCCACTCACCGTCGGGATTTCCGGGGAGCCCACCCGCTCCGGGCGGTCAGGCTTGATCCCTCCGCGGGTGGGCTCCCCGGAAATCCTTCACGCCGCCCGCTGCGTCGTCCAGGCGCGGTTGTTCACCTTGTGCCGTTCGTGCGGGTGGCGGTCCGGGAAGAGCAGCGTCCAGCCGTGCGCCGGCGCCGCGGCGACCAGCCGGTCCACCGCGGCGGGCGGACCGGCGTGGAACGCGAGGTGGTTCAGCCCCGGGGCGAGCCGGTCGTACGCCCGCCCCGACAGCGCGCCGATGCTCAGCGCTTGCCGCCCGGCACCCATAGCACATCGCCGTTCGGATTTGCCGTTCTTGACAGGATGAACAGCAGATCGGAGAGGCGGTTGAGATACTTTGCCGGAAGGGAGCTGGTGCGATCCGGGTCGTGCGCGACCAGTGCCCAGGCGGCCCGTTCGGCGCGCCGGGCGACCGTCCGTGCCACGTGCAGCAGCGCCGCGCCAGCGGTGCCGCCGGGGAGGATGAAGGAGTCGAGCTTGCTCAGGCGTGCGTTGTACTCGTCGCACCAGCCCTCAAGGCGCTCCACGTACTCCTCGGTGACCCGCAGCGGCGGGTACGCCGGATCCGGCTCGACCGGGGTCGCCAGATCGGCGCCGACGTCGAACATGTCGTTCTGGATCGACTCCAGCACCGCCCGGAGCTCCCCGTCGAGCTGCCCGAGGGCGAGCGCCACGCCGATCGCGGCGTTGCACTCGTCGACGTCCGCGTACGCGGCGATCCGTGGGTCGGTCTTCGGCACCTGCTCGTTGTTGCTCAGCCTGGTCATGCCGGCGTCGCCGGCCTTGGTGTAGATGCGCGTGAGGTGGACGGCCATGACGCACAGCCTACGGATACCGGACCTGACGATTCCGGCGCGCCCGGAGGAGAGCCTCGGCTGGCCCGGCGGGGCCGGTCCCGCCGCGGCCGGTGACTGCGCGGTCAACGACGTCGATGTCATCCGGGTGGGCGGTGACGCCCGGCTGGCCGGCACGGTGCACGTGGTCGGCGCCAAGAACTCCGCGCTCAAGCTGATGGCGGCCGCGCTGCTCGCCCCGGGGCGCAGCGTGATCACCAACGTCCCCCGGATCACCGACATCGCGATCATGGGGGAGGTGCTGCGCCGGCTCGGCTGCGGCGTGCGGTTCGAGGCCGACGATCCGGTCGACCCGATGGTCGCCCGGGGCGGCGTGGCCCGGTCCCGCTCGGTGGTCATCGACGTGCCCGAGCAGCCCGGCGCGGAGGCCGACTACGACCTGGTCCGCCGGCTGCGCGCGTCGATCTGCGTGCTGGGCCCGCTGCTGGCCCGCCGCGGGTACGTCCGGGTGGCCCACCCCGGCGGGGACGCGATCGGTTCGCGGGGGCTGGACATGCACATCTCCGGGCTGACCCGGATGGGTGCGGACATCTCCGGCGAGCACGGCTTCGTCATCGCCTCGGCGCCGGACGGCCTGCACGGCGCGGAGATCGTGCTGGACTTCCCCAGCGTCGGGGCCACCGAGAACCTGGTGATGGCGGCGGTGCTGGCCCGGGGCGTGACGGTGATCGACAATGCGGCCCGCGAGCCGGAGATCGTCGACATCTGCACGATGGCCAACCAGATGGGCGCGCAGATCTCCGGCGCGGGCACCTCCACGCTGCGCATCGTCGGGGTGCCCGAGCTGCGCCCGGTGCGGCACGCCACGGTGGGGGACCGGATCGTCGCCGGCACCTGGGCGTTCGGGGCCGCGATGACCCGTGGGGACGTCACCGTCACCGGCGTCGACCCGGCCTACCTGGAGGTCGCGCTGGACAAGCTGGTCTCGGCCGGCGCGCTGGTGGAGACCCGCGGCGACGCCTTCCGGGTACGCGCCGACGACCGGCCCGCCGCCGTCGACGTGGTCACCCTGCCGTACCCGGGCTTCGCCACCGACCTGCTGCCGATGGCGATCGGCTTGGCCGCGGTGAGCCACGGCGCCTCGCTGATCACCGAGAACATCTTCGACGGCCGGTTCATGTTCGCCAACGAGATGATGCGGCTGGGTGCGGACATCAAAACCGACGGCCACCACGCGGTGGTACGGGGCCGGGACCGCCTCTCCGGCGCCCCGGTGCGGGCCACCGACATCCGGGCCGGCGCGGGCCTGATCATCGCGGGGCTCTGCGCCCAGGGCGTCACCGAGGTCTCCCACGTGTACCACGTCGACCGCGGCTACCCGGACTTCGTGGGCGACCTGCGGGCGCTCGGGGTGCAGGTGGAGCGGGGGACCGCACCGGAGGCGCCGGACCTCACCATCTGAGCGCTCCGCCGCCGCGGCCGGGGCCTTAGCCGTCGTTCAGGCTCGCCGACTAGGGTGCAGACAGACACTCATTCGCAGCGAGGGAGAAGCAGATGGCGGGTCGACTCGCGGTCGTCGGTGCCGGGCTGATGGGTTCGGGCATCGCCCAGGTGGCGGCGCAGGCGGGCTGGCAGGTGACGCTGCGCGACCTGGACGACGCGGCGACCGGGCGGGGCGTCGACGGCATCCGGAAGTCGCTGGAGAAGTTCGCCGAGAAGGGCCGCATCGACCCGTCCGAGGTCGAGGCGACGCTGGGCCGGATCACCCCGACCACGGACCTGGAGGCGGCGGCCGACGCGGACATCGTGGTCGAGGCGGTCTTCGAGCGGCTGGAGATCAAGCACGAGGTGTTCCGCGCGCTGGACAAGATCTGCAAGTCCGACGCGGTGCTGGCCACCAACACCTCGGCCATCCCGGTCACCCAGATCGCCGCGGTGACGCAGCGCCCGGAGTCGGTCGTCGGGACCCACTTCTTCTCGCCGGTGCCGATGATGAAGCTCTGCGAGCTGGTCCGGGGCTACAAGACCAGCGACGAGACGCTGGCGACGGTGAAGGCGTTCGCCGAGGGGATCGGCAAGACCGTGGTGGTGGTCAACCGGGACATCGCCGGTTTCGTCACCACCCGGCTGATCGCGGCGCTGGTCGTCGAGGCGGTCAAGCTGGTCGAGTCCGGCGTGGTGTCGGCCGAGGACCTGGACACCGCCTGCAAGCTGGGCTTCGGTCACGCCATGGGCCCGCTGGCCACCACCGAC
Organism: Micromonospora sp. URMC 105; assembly: GCF_051386295.1. Lineage (NCBI taxonomy): Bacteria > Bacillati > Actinomycetota > Actinomycetes > Micromonosporales > Micromonosporaceae > Micromonospora > Micromonospora sp. URMC 105. Next base: position 79,742 of record NZ_JBPQTL010000006.1, read on the forward strand.
CTGACCGGCGTGGACGTGCTGCTGCACGCCTCGAAGAACATCTACACCGACACCGCCGACGAGAAGTTCTTCCCGCCGGAGCTGCTCCAGCGCATGGTCACCGCCGGTGACCTGGGCCGCAAGACCGGCAAGGGCTTCTACACGTACTGAGCCCGGGCAGCGAGAGGGGGGGGGGGGGGGGGGGGCCCCCCCCCCCCCTCTTCGTCGTCAGCCGTCGCGCTTGGTGGTCCAGCGGAAGGTGGTCAGGCAGAGCACCAGGCCGATCACGCACCACAGCGCCAGCACCAGGGCGACCCGGCCCAGTTCGAAGGAGCCGCCGGGTTCCTGGGCGCCGAAGCTCTCCGGCAGGAAGACCGCGCGCAGTCCCTGGCACATCCACTTGAGCGGGAAGAGCGCCGCCACCTGCTGCATCCAGGCGGGCAGCTCGGTGAAGACGAAGAACACCCCGGAGATGAACTGGAGCACCAGGGCGACCGGGGTGACCACGGCGGAGCCGCTGCGCGCGGTGCGGGCCAGGGAGGAGATGGCGATCCCGCACAGGGTGCAGGCGGTCACCCCGAGCACGGAGACCCAGCCGAAGGTGAACCACGTCCCGGCGGTGCCGGGCAGGTCGAGGTCGAACAGCGCCACGGCGACGGCCAGCAGCAGCGCCGTCTCGGCGACACCGATCGCCACCACCATGATCACCTTGCCGGCGAACCACACCCACTTCGGCATCGGCGTGCCCCGGTAGCGCTTGAGCACCCCCCGGTCCCGCTCGATGGGGATCCAGATGCCGAGGTTCTGGAAGCTCACCGTCATCAGCCCGGTCGCGATCATGCCGGTGATGAAGTACTGGGTGAACTTCACCCCGCCGCCGATCGTGCCGTCGAAGATCGACGCGAAGATCAGGATCATGATGATCGGGAAGCCCATCGTGAAGACGACGGACTCCCGGCTGCGCAGGAACTGGGTGATCTCCAGCCGGCCCTGCCGCAGCGCGAGGGCGCCGGGGCCGATCCGCCGGCCACCGGTCGCGGCGGCCGGGGCGGCCGGCTTCGTCGTGGTCGTCATCAGTGTCCGATCATCCGCAGGTAGACGTCTTCCAGGGTCGGCCGGGTCACCGTCAGGCCGGGAACCTCGCCGCCGAAGCGCGCGGCCAGCTCCGCCACCAGGGCCGTCGGCGTCGCGCTCTGCGCCGTCTGCGGCGTCCCGTCCGGGGTACGCCAGGAGACGGTCGTCAGGGACTCCTGCCGGTTGCCCAGCCGGTTCGGCGGGGCCACCTCGACCAGCCGGCCGCCGGCGATCACCCCGACCCGGTCGGCGAGCGACTCGGCCTCGTCCAGGTAGTGCGTGGTCAGCACGATGGTGGTGCCGGCCGCCGCCAGGTCCCGGATCAGCTCCCAGAACTCCCGCCGGGCCTCCGGGTCGAAGCCGGTGGTCGGCTCGTCGAGGAAGAGCAGCTCGGGGCGGCCGATGATGCCCAGCGCCACGTCGAGCCGGCGCTTCTGCCCGCCGGAGAGCGTGTGCGTGCGGGCCCTGGCCTTGGCGCCCAGCCCGACCCGCTCGACGACCTTGTCCGGGTCGTCGGCGTCGGGGTAGAAGCCGGAGAAGTGCCGGACCACCTCGCCGACGGTCAGCTCGTCGAACTCGCCGGTGCCCTGCAGCACGATGCCGACCCGGGAGCGCCAGTCCGCGGCCGGGTGGGCGGGGTCGCTGCCCAGCACCGAGACCTCGCCGGCGTCGCGCTGCCGGTAGCCCTCCAGGATCTCCACCGTGGTGGTCTTGCCCGCGCCGTTCGGGCCGAGCAGGGCGAACACCTCGCCGCGCCGGACGTCCAGGTCGACCCCCGCCACCGCGACGTTGTCGCCGTACGCCTTGCGCAGTCCCCGTACGGAGATCGCGAGCTCGTCATCCATGACGTCCAGTGTGCGACCTCGGACGCCGCGTCGGCTGCCCGGGGTGTGGTGGTGTCGGCCATGTCGCGCCGGGCCGACCCGGCTGCCCGCTCCATGGAGCTGTGTAATTTTCCACAGCCCGTTTTACTGAACGGTAACTTAGACTCCGGCCATGGACGAGAAGGCACTCCCGGGCCGACTGCCGGAGCGCGACCGCCCCTGGGTGATGCGCACGTACGCCGGGCACTCCTCCGCCGCGGCCACCAACGCGCTCTTCCGCCGCAACCTGGCCAAGGGCCAGACCGGCCTGTCGGTCGCCTTCGACCTGCCGACCCAGACCGGGTACGACCCGGACCACGAACTCGCCGCCGGCGAGGTCGGCCGGGTCGGGGTGCCGGTGGCGCACCTCGGCGACATGCGGGCGCTCTTCGAGGGCATCCCGCTGGCCGAGATGAACACCTCGATGACGATCAACGCGCCGGCGATGTGGCTGCTCGCCCTCTACGGGACGGTCGGCCAGGAGCAGGGCGCGGAGCTGTCCCGCTGCGCCGGGACCACGCAGAACGACATCATCAAGGAGTACCTGTCCCGGGGGACGTACATCTTCCCGCCGGCGGCGTCGCTGCGGCTGACCGCCGACGTCATCGCGTACACGCTGCGCGAGATGCCCCGCTGGAACCCGACGAACATCTGCTCGTACCACCTGCAGGAGGCCGGCGCGACGCCGGTGCAGGAGGTCGGCTTCGCGCTGGCCACCGCCGTCGCCGTGCTCGACGCGGTACGCGACTCCGGCCAGGTGCCCGCCGAGCGGATGGGCGACGTGGTGCAGCGCATCTCGTTCTTCGTCAACGCCGGCGTGCGCTTCGTCGAGGAGATCGCCAAGATGCGCGCCTTCGGCGCGCTCTGGGACGAGATCACCCGCGAGCGCTACGGCGTGCAGAACCCGAAGCAGCGCCGCTTCCGCTACGGCGTACAGGTCAACTCGCTGGGCCTGACCGAGGCGCAGCCGGAGAACAACATCCAGCGCATCGTGCTGGAGATGCTCGGCGTCACCTTCTCCCGGGACGCCCGGGCCCGCGCGGTGCAGCTGCCCGCCTGGAACGAGGCGCTCGGCCTGCCGCGGCCGTGGGACCAGCAGTGGTCGCTGCGGATGCAGCAGGTGCTCGCGTACGAGTCGGACCTGCTGGAGTACCCGGACCTGTTCGAGGGCTCGCACGTGATGACCGCGCTGGTCGACGAGATCGTCACCGGGGCCCGCGTCGAGCTGGAGAAGGTGCTGGAGATGGGCGGCGTGGTGACCGCCGTGGAGAGCGGCTACCTCAAGAGCGCGCTGGTCGCCTCGCTGGCCGACCGTCGCCGCCGGATCGAGTCCGGCGCCGACGTGGTGGTGGGCGTCAACCGGTTCACCGAGACCGAGCCGTCCCCGCTGACCGCCGCCGGTGCGGAGTCCGTCGAGCAGGTCGACCCGGCGGTCGAGGCGGCCGCCACCGCCTCCGTACGCGAATGGCGGGCCGGGCGGGACGACGCGGCGGTCGACGCGGCACTGGCCCGGCTGCGGGCGGACGCCGCGACCACGGCGAACCTGATGCCGGCGACGCTGGAGTGCGTGCGGGCCGGGGTGACCACCGGCGAGTGGGCCGGCGCGCTGCGCCAGGTCTTCGGTGAGTACCGGGCGCCGACCGGGCTGACCGGCGCGGCCGGGGTCGGCGGGGACGCCACCCTGGTCGCGGTCCGGGAGCGGGTCGCCGCCACCGCGCAGGAGCTGGGCAGCGGCCGGCTGCGGCTGCTGGTCGGCAAGCCCGGCCTGGACGGGCACTCCAACGGCGCCGAGCAGATCGCGGTACGCGCCCGCGACGCCGGCTTCGAGGTGGTCTACCAGGGCATCCGGCTCACCGCCGGGCAGATCGTCGCCGCCGCCGTCGAGGAGGACGTGGACCTGGTCGGGCTGTCGGTGCTCTCCGGCTCGCACCTGGCGGCCGTGCCGGCGGTGCTCGACGGGCTGCGGGCGGCCGGGCGCGGTGACCTGCCGGTCGTGGTCGGCGGCATCATCCCCGCCGGGGACGCCGAGGCGCTGCGCGCCGCCGGGGTCGCCCGGGTGTTCACCCCGAAGGACTTCGCCCTGACCGGGATCATCGACGAGCTGGTCGGCGTGATCCGCCAGGCCAACGGCCTCACCGCCTGACCGGGGTTCACCGCCCGCGCGACCGCCCGGTCGCGCGGGCTCAGACGGTCTGCGGCTGGTACGTCACGCAGTCGGCCATGTCCTGGTCCGGGGCGACGGTGATCGCCGGGGCGTGGCACTCCAGCTCCGAGTTGTGCTGGCAGTCCGACCGGCTGCACGCCCCGACCTGGGCGATGAGCTGCTCGATCCCGCCGCGCACCGGCATCTCCACGAAGGTGTGGCAGCGGGCGTGGTCGCTGCTGCCGACGGTGATGGCGAAGGCGTGGCAGTCGTTGGTGCGGTTGTAGGCGCAGGACACGACCGTGCACTCCTGTACCCGGGGCATCTCGATCGGTGCGGTCATGACGGCCTCCCTATCGGCTTATGTCCCGATGGTAGGCATCTGCCCCGGTTCGGCGCGGTGTTCTGAGGGAGGGTCACCCGCACAGGCGCCAGGCCCCGTCCTCCTTGACCAGCGTCAGCACCCGCGTGCTCGCGCCGCCGGTCTCCGTCGTCAGCCGTACGGTGGCGGTGCCCCGGACCTGGCCGTTGGTGTTGTTGACGGTCAGCCCCGCGATGTCGTGGTCGACCAGGCGCGGCTCGGCCGCCTGCCGCCGGCCGAAGTCGGCGAGCGACGTCCGCTCCCGCTCCTCGCGGCAGAGCAGCTCGTACGCCCGCTGGTGGTCGCCGGCCCGGACCGCGTCCAGGTAGCTCGTCGTGGCCTCCCGGGCCGGGCCGACCGCCTCCTTCGCGGCGCCGTAGAGGAAGAAGCCGCCGACCGTGCCGCCGAGGCAGCAGAGGGCCAGCACCACGCCCACCACGATCAGCACGATCCGCAGCGTGCGGCGGTTGTCACGCGGAGGCACCCGGATCGGCTGGTACGTCATGGCCGCAGGCTAGGCCGGTGGCGCAAGCCCTCCACCGGCGTCCGGTTCAGCGGGCGAGCACCTCGGAGAGCGGGGCGGGCGCCAGGCCCCGCTCGGCCAGCCCGGCCAGGATGTGCGGCAGCGCCTCGTCGGTCATCGCCGCGTTCGCCTCGGTGACGTGCAGGATGATCACCGAGCCGGGCCGGACCTGGCTCAGCACCGCCCGGACGATCGGTTGCCAGGCGGTGGCGAAGGGGTCGCCGCTGACCACGTCACCGTCCACCACGGTCAGTCCGAGTGGCGCCAGCTCGGTCAGGGCGGTCCGGTCGTGGCAGAGGCCGGGGAAGCGGAAGTAGCGGGTCTGCCGGCCGCCGTACCGGCCGATCGTCTTGAAGGTCCGCGCCACGTCCCGGGTCATCTCCCGCCGGGGCAGCGGCGTCAGGTGGTAGCAGCGCGGGGTGAACGCGGCGTGCCCGTAGGTGTGGTTGGCCAGCTCGAAGCGCGGGTTCTCGGCCAGCCGACGGGTCAGCTCCGGGTACTCCTCGACCCACTTGCCGGTGAGGAAGAAGGTGGCCGGCACCCGCTCGCGCTCCAGCAGCTCGACGATCGCCAGGTTCGCGTACGACGGCGGGTGCGGCCGGCGCAGCTGCCGGCGCATCGTGTCGGTCATGTCGGCGTCGAAGGTGAGCGCCACCTTGTTGCCGGTACGCGGACCGTGGTCGACCACCGGCGGCAGGGTGCCCGGCGGCGTCGCCCCGGGCAACCCGGAGCCCGCCCCGGGCCGCCCGCCCGGGCCGGGCGCCGGTGTCACGGCGGTCCCGCCCGCCGGGGCCGGTCCGTGGCCGGCCGGCGCCTTCAGCAGGGCGGCCCGTGCCGGGGGCCGATCGGGTGACGGACCGACGAGGAGCGCGGCGACGGCGGCCAGCGCCAGGGTGACGGCGGTGAGCGGGACGCGGGAGTTCTTCGCGAGCACCGCGTGATCATGGCAGTGCGGGCGGTCTCGTGGTGTCCCGGCCACCGGTCACCCGGCGAGGTGCGGCGGGGCTAAGCAGGTGTGGTGTCGGCGGGGAAGCGTTCGTTCCCCAGCACAGCGAGCAGCTTCAGCTTCTCGTGGCCCTCACTGCGCGGTGGCGCGGTGAGCACGAGCAGCGCCTGGGACTGGTCCTCGGTGAACAGCACCTGGCAGTCCAGCTCGATCGGGCCGAGTTCGGGGTGGATGAGCGTCTTGTGGTCGGCGAAGCGCTGCGCGACCTCGTGCCGCTCCCACAGCTCGGCGAACTCCGGGCTCGCCTTCTGCAGCACCCGCACCAGCTCACCGGCGCGCGACCGCGGGCCCATCGACCCGTACGCGGCGCGCAGGTTGGCGACCTGGGCGCGGCTCTGCCGGGGGCGGTCGTCCTCCGGGTAGCGCAGCCGCTCGGCGGGGTCGGTGAACCACCGGTAGATCTCGCTGCGGGCGAGGCCGGTGTGGCCGGACCGGTCCCCGAACAGGGCCTCGGCCATCCGGTTCTGCACGAGGATCTCGCCGAGGTTGGAGAAAATGAGCGCCGGGGTGTCGTCGAGCCGGTCCAGCACGCGCAGCAGCGCCGGGGCGACGTGGGTCGCCGTCGTCACCCGCGCCGGGGCGTTCTGCCCCGCCACCCGGAACAGGTAGTCACGCTCACCGGTCGTCAGCCGCAGCGCCCGGGCCAGCGCGGCGAGCATCTGCGGGCTCGGCTGCGGGCCGCGCTGCTGCTCCAGCCGGGTGTAGTAGTCGGTCGACATGGCGGCCAGGGCGGCCACCTCCTCGCGCCGCAGGCCCGGCGCGCGGCGGCGTGCGCCGGCCGGCAGCCCGACGTCCGCGGGCTGCAGCGTCTCGCGGCGGCGGCGGAGGAAGTCGGCCAGGGCTGCACGGTCCATGAGCCGAGTATCCGCCGGTCGCCGGGACGAACCAGGGATTGCCGGTCCCCTGATGAGCGCTCTCTGCATCCAGCCCCGGCGGACCGGCGAAAGTGGGTGCATGAACATCTCCGGAAACACCGTCTTCATCCCCGGCTCCACGAGCGGGATCGGCCTCGCCCTCGCCCTCGAACTGCAGGCCAGAGGGAACACTGTCATCGTCGGCGGCCGCCGCACCGATCTGCTGAAGCAGATCGCCGCCGAGCACCCCGGCATCGACACGGTCACGATCGACACGGCGGACCCGGCGAGCATCGCCTCGGCCGCGCGGGAGGTGCTGGCGAGGCACCCGGACCTCAACGTCCTCGTCACCATGGCCGGCATCATGCGCATCGAGGACTGGCACCAGCCCGAGACGTTCCTCGCCTCCGCCGAGGCGGTGGTGAACACCAACGTGCTCGGCCCGATCCGGCTCATCGCCGCCTTCGTCGAGCATCTGCGGGCGCAGCCGGACGCCACGATCATGACCGTCTCGTCGGGTCTCGCGTTCGCGCCGCTCAAGGTCACCCCGAGCTACAACGCGTCCAAGGCCGCGATCCACATGCTCAGCGAGTCGATCCGGCTGCAGCTCGCCGACACCACCGTGAAGATCGTGGAGCTCGAACCGCCGGCCGTACGCACCTCGCTGCTGCCTGGCCAGGAGCACAGCGAGTTCGCGGTGCCGCTGGACGAGTTCGTGGCGGAGGTGGTCGGGCTGCTGGAGGCGCAGCCCGACGCGAAGGAGATCCAGGTCGAGCGGGTCAAGTTCCTCCGCTACGCCGAGGCCCGCGGCGACTACGACCAGGTGGTCAAAACCCTCAACTCCGCCGACCCGCACTGAACCAGCCCGTCCGGACGCGGTGATCATGAAGTTGGCGGCAGTGGAGGAGATCCACTTCGCCGTCAACTTCATGATCAACGGCGGGTTCGGGGTCAGACGCGGAAGCCGGCGGCGCGGGCGGCCTGGCGTTCGCGGCGGCGGTCGGAGCGGCGGCGCAGGAACCAGAAGAGGAAGGCCAGCAGGCCCAGCAGGAAGGCCAGCACCAGCACCGGCAGCAGGATCGCCACCACCGACATGACGGCGCTCGTCGCGTCCTCCGCGGTGCTGGCCACCGGTGCGCCGAAGCCCGCGGTGGTGGCGTTGACGACCGGCCGGGCGGCCGACTTCAGCAGGTGCACGCCGAGGGCGATGACGACGCCGCTCACCACCGGGACCCACTGGTGGGACGAGAAGAACGTGTCGGGGTCGCTGACCGTCACGGTCTCGGAGCCGGCCCCCGCGCCGAACGCCAGGCCGCCGGCGGTCGGGCGGACGACGGTCTGTACGACGTCGTTGACGTGGTCGACCACCGGCACCTTGTCGGCGACGACCTCGACGGCGAGCAGCACCGCCAGGATCAGTACCACCCAGCCGTTGCCCAGCCACTGCCAGCCGCTCGGCAGCTCGATCAGATCGGTGTAGCGGGCGAGCAACCCCATGGTGATCAGGGGGATGTATGCGTTCAGGCCGGCCGATGCCGCGAGACCGGTACCCGTGAGAACTTCGAACACGAAATCAGCATCGCACCGGCGCGCCAGGTCCGCTCGATGGCGACGGCCCGGTCCTCGGCTACCCTCGTCGGGTGCGGCTGGTGATTGCGAAGTGCTCGGTGGACTACGTCGGACGGCTCTCGGCACATCTGCCGCTGGCCACGCGCCTGTTGATGGTGAAGGCGGACGGCTCGGTGTCGATCCACGCCGACGACCGGGCGTACAAGCCGTTGAACTGGATGAGCCCGCCGTGCCGGCTGGAGGAGGCTCCGGGCGTCTGGCGGGTGGTCAACAAGGCCGGCGAGGAGCTGCGGATCACCCTGGAGGAGATCTTCCAGGACACCTCGTACGAGCTGGGCGTCGACCCGGGCCTGCGCAAGGACGGCGTCGAGGCGCACCTGCAGGAGCTGCTCGCCGCCAACCCGGAGACCCTGGGTGAGGGCTTCACCCTGGTCCGGCGGGAGTACATGACCGCGATCGGCCCGGTCGACCTGCTCTGCCGCGACGCCAACGCCGGCGCGGTCGCCGTCGAGGTGAAGCGGCGCGGCGAGATCGACGGCGTGGAGCAGCTCACCCGCTACCTGGAACTGATGAACCGCGACCCGCTGCTCGCCCCGGTCTCCGGCGTCTTCGCCGCGCAGGAGATCAAGCCGCAGGCCCGCGTGCTCGCCACCGACCGGGGGATCCGGTGCGTGGTGGTCGACTACGACAAGCTGCGCGGCATCGAGCGGGACGAGCTGACCCTCTTCTGAGCCGACGGGCGCTCAGCGCCGCCCGTACATCACCTTGGCGGCCTTCACCAGACGCGCCACGTCGGCGGGGGTACGCTCGAAGGTCATCGACGGCAGCAGCGACCGGGCCCGCCGCCGGGTGATCGACTTGGCCTGGCCGAACTCGCGCAGCCCGTCCTCGCCGTGGATCCGCCCGAAGCCGGAGTCACCCACCCCGCCGAACGGCAGCGTGGACATGCCGGCGAAGGTGAGCGCCGAGTTGACCGAGGCCATGCCCGAGCGCAGCCGCCGGGCGATCGCCACGGCCCGCTTGCGACCGAAGACCGAACCCCCCAGGCCGTACGACAGCGCGTTGGCCCGGCGTACGGCCTCGTCGGCGTCGCGTACCCGGCTGATGGTCAGCGTCGGGCCGAAGGTCTCCTCGCGAACGGCGGCCGAGGACTCGGGGACGTCCACCAGCACGGTCGGGTGCACGTACGGCGGCTGGACCGCGTCCGGCCCGCCGAGCACGGCGCGCCCGCCGGAGGCGACGGCGTCGTCGATGTGCCGGCGGATCACGTCGAGCTGGCTGGGCATGGTGATCGGGCCGATGTCGGCGCCCTCCGCACCGACGGTCAGCCGCCCGGCGCGGGCGACGACCTTGTCGACGAAGGCGTCGTACACGGGCTCGACCGCGTAGACCCGCTCGATGCCGATGCAGGTCTGACCCGCGTTGGTCAGCGCCCCCCAGACGCACGCCTCGGCGGCGGCGTCCAGGTCGGCGTCGGAATCGACGATCATCGCGTCCTTGCCGCCGGCCTCCAGCAGCACCGGGGTCAACGACTCGGCGCAGGCCGCCATCACCTTCTTCGCGGTGGCGGTCGAGCCGGTGAAGGCCAGCTTGCCCACCCCCGAGCGGCACAGCGCCGCGCCGACGTCGCCGAGGCCGTGCACCGCCGTCAGCACCGGCTGCTCCGGCACCACCTCGGCGAAGGCGTCCACCAGCCACTGCCCGACGGCCGGGGTGTACTCGCTGGGTTTGAGCACGACGGCGTTGCCGGCGGCCAGGGCGTACGCGGCGGAGCCGATCGGGGTGAAGACCGGGTAGTTCCACGGGCCGATCACGCCGACCACCCCGTACGGCTGGTATTCGAGGTGGCCGGAGAACTCGGCCAGGATCAGCCGCGAGCGGACCCGGCGCGGGCCGAGCACCCGCCGGGCGTTGCGGGCGGCCCAGTCGATGTGCTCGATCGCGGTGAGGATCTCGACGATCGCGTCGGCGACCGGCTTGCCGCCCTCGACGTGGACCAGCTCCGCCAGTTCCTCGATCCGCCGGGCGAGCAGGCCGCGCCAGCGCAGCAGCCGCTCGCGGCGCCCGGTGAAGCCCAGCCCGGCCCACCACTCGCCGGCGGCGCGGGCCCGCTCGACCGCGCGGGCGACGTCGTCGGGGGTGGCCACCTCGAAGCGGCCGGCTTCCACGCCCGTCGCGGGGCTCGTCGAGACCAGTCGACCGCCCTCGATGACCGGGGTACCGGGGACATGCACAGCCGTCATGGCGGAAGTCTAGACCCGGAGATTACCGACCGGTAGGGGTGACCGGAGCGGTCCTCGGCCCGCCGCCGTGGACCGGCGGCGCCGCGCGGCGCCGACCGTCGCCGGCCCCGCCGCGCCGTCCGCTCGCCGCCCGACCGGTTGACGGCAGTTGTCCAGGCGGGATCGCGGAGGTGTACACGCGGGTGGTGAGGTGGGTGGCCGGGACCTGGCACGCTGACGCGGGGGCGAGGGTGGGTGGGGAGCTGACTGTCCATGGAGGATTTCGCGGAACTGACGCCGTTGCTGACGGTGGCGGGGGGAACGATGCGCGGGGCCAGCTTCCGGCTGAGCCGACAGCCGCTGGTGATCGGCCGCGCGCCGACCGCCGACATCGTGCTGGCCGACGCGCACCTGAGCCGGCGGCACGCCGAGGTACGACTGACCGACGCCGCGGCCGTCCTGGTGGACCTGGGCTCCACCAACGGCACCTGGCTCAACGACCGGCGGATCACCGGCCCGGAGCAGCTCTGCGACGGTGACGTGGTCCGGCTCGGCCGTACCGAGCTGCGCTTCTTCGACCCGGGCCTGGCCACCACCGACCCGGTGGGGCTGCGGTTCGCCGGGGCGGACCCCGTCCGCCGCAGCCACCGGCCGACCCTGCCGCTACCGCTGGCCACCCCCGTCACCGAGCCGATCGACGCCCGGCCGACCGGCGGTGCACCGCTGGAGCCGGCAGCCGGAACCGACGGCGCGAGCTGACCCTCGGCCGGCACGGACGCCCGTCCGGGCCGGGGCCAGGGGCTCGGCACACCCGGAGCGGGCGGATGGTGGGCGGCCGAGCCATGGACCCGGGCACGCCGCCGTGGCAGCATGCCGCGGATGGAGAGCGCGCAGCGGACTGTGACCGCGAACGGCATCACCCAGCGGGTACGGGTGGCCGGACCGCGGGACGGGGTGCCGGTGCTGCTGGTGCACGGCAACGGCTCCTCCTCGGCGTTCTGGGAGCCGCTGGTCCGCCGGCTGCCCGCGACGCTCCGGGTGGTCGCGCCCGACCTGCGCGGGTACGGCGACACCGACACCGCCCCGGTGGACGCCACCCGGGGCCTGGCCGACGTCGCCGACGACGTGGCCGCCCTGCTCGACGAGGCGGACCTCTTCGCTCCCGGCGCGCGCCCGGTGGTGGTCGGGCACTCGCTCGGCGGTGGTGTGGCGATGCGGCTGCTGGTCGACCATCCGGACCGGGTGGCGGCCCTGCTGCTGGAGGCGCCGGTGTCGCCGTACGGCTTCGGCGGCACGCGGGACCTCGACGGCACCCCGACCACGCCCGACTTCGCCGGTACCGGCGCCGGCTCGGTGAACCCGGACTTCGTGGCCCGGCTCGCCGCCGGCGACCGGAGCGCGGACGCCCCGACCAGCCCCCGCTCCGTGCTGCGCAGCGCCTACGTCGCCGACCCGGCCGCGCTCGCCGAGGACGAGGAACTGCTGCTGGACAGCCTGCTCAGCACCGCCACCGGCGACGACAACTACCCCGGCACGGCCATCGCCTCGCCGCACTGGCCGGGTACCGCGCCCGGGGAGCGCGGGGTGCTCAACGCGCTCGCCCCGGCCCACTTCCGGCTCGCCGACGAGCTGGTCGCCGTCGCGGTCAAGCCGCCCATCTCCTGGGTACGCGGCGACGCCGACGTGATCGTCTCGGACACCTCGCTGTTCGACCTGGCGTACCTGGGGTCGCTCGGGGTGGTGCCGGGCTGGCCGGGTGAGCAGGCGTGCCCGCCGCAGCCGATGGTCGGGCAGACCCGGGCGGTGCTGGAGCGGTACGCCGCAGCCGGCGGCACGTACCGGGAGTTGGTGCTTCCCGGTTGCGGGCACAGCCCGCACCTGGAACGACCGGCCGAGTTCGTGGCCGAGTTGCTGGCGTTGACCGGGGCGCCGGCGACGAACTGACCCCGTGCGTGAAATATCCCACGGCGTCTCGACAACGCATCGTCACGTGGCAGACTCCGGCGCATAACCTTAGTCGCCGTTCAAGTCGGCGGGGTGCGGAGCAAACCAGGGGAGGCCGGTCGTGGCGCGCGAGTTCACCAGTGTGGGTGTGGTGGGTCTGGGCACCATGGGTGCCGGCATCGTCGAAGTGTTCGCCCGCAACGGCATCGACGTCGTCGCGGTGGAGATCTCCGAGGGCGCGCTGGAGCGCGGCCGGGCCAACCTCACCGGCTCCACCGACCGCGCGGTCGCCAAGGGCAAGCTCGCCGAGGCCGACCGGGACGCCCTGCTCTCCCGGGTGCACTTCCAGGTCGGACTGGACGCCCTGCACTCGGTGGACCTGGTGGTCGAGGCCGTCCCCGAGCACCTCGACCTGAAGCAGGGGATCTTCGCCGAGCTGGACCGGGTCTGCAAGCCCGAGGCGATCCTGGCCACCAACACCTCGTCGCTGAGCGTCACCGAGATCTCCGTCGCCACCACCCGGCCCAACCAGGTGATCGGCATCCACTTCTTCAACCCGGCCCCGGTGATGAAGCTGGTCGAGGTGGTCCGCACGGTGGTCACCTCCGCCGAGGTGGTCGCCGACGTCGAGGCGCTCTGCGCGCGGCTCGGCAAGGTCGACGTCACCATCAACGACCGGGCCGGCTTCATCGCCAACGCGCTGCTCTTCGGCTACCTCAACCACGCCGTCAGCATGTTCGAGTCGCGGTACGCCACCCGCGAGGACATCGACGCCGCCATGAAGCTCGGCTGCGGCCTGCCGATGGGCCCGCTCGCGCTGATGGACCTGATCGGCCTCGACACCGCGTACGAGATCCTGGACACCATGTACCGGCGGGGCGGCCGGGACCGCCGGCACGCCCCGGTGCCGCTGATCAAGCAGATGGTCACCGCGGGTCTGCTCGGCCGCAAGTCCGGCCGGGGCTTCTACACCTACGAGCGGCCGGGCTCCCCGGTCGTCGTACCCGACGAGCAGACGCCCGTGGCGTCGCAGTCGGCGCTCGCCGACGGTGCCCGGGGCATCGCCAAGGTCGGCGTGGTCGGCTCCGGGACGATGGCCACCGGCATCATCGAGGTCTTCGCCAAGGCCGGCTACGAGGTCGTCTCGGTGACCCGCGGCGCGGAGAAGTCCGCCAAGGTCTTCGAGTCCGTCAAGACCTCGCTCAACAAGGGCGTGGTGCGGGGCAAGCTCAGCGAGACCGACCGGGACGCTGCGCTGGGCCGGATCAACTGGTCCGCCACGCTGGAGCACCTGGCCGACGTCGACCTGGTTGTCGAGGCCGTGGTCGAGGAGCTGAGCGTCAAGAAGGCCCTCTTCGCCAGCCTCGACGAGATCTGCAAGCCGGGCGTGGTGCTCGCCACCACCACCTCCTCGCTGCCGGTGATCGACGTGGCGATGGCCACCCAGCGCCCGGCCGACGTGGTGGGGCTGCACTTCTTCAACCCCGCGCCGATCATGCCGCTGGTCGAGGTGGTGCAGACCATCCGCACCTCGGCGGAGACCACCGCCACCGCCCGCGCGGTCTGCGCGACGCTGGGCAAGACCGGCGTGGTCTGCGGCGACCGCTCCGGGTTCATCGTCAACGCGCTGCTCTTCCCGTACCTGAACGACGCGGTGAAGATGCTGGAGGCCAGCTACTCCACCGCCGACGACATCGACTACGCGATGAAGCTCGGCTGCGGTTACCCGATGGGCCCCTTCGAGCTGCTCGACGTGGTCGGGCTGGACGTCTCGCTGGCCATCCAGCGGGAGCTCTACCTGGAGCTGCGCGAGCCCGGCTTCGCCCCCGCGCCGCTGCTGGAGCACCTGGTCACCGCCGGCTACCTGGGCCGCAAGAGCGGCCGGGGCTTCCGCGACCACACCCGTCGCTGACCCGGTCAACACCGGGCGCCGGTGACGGCGTCTGAGGGTGTGACCTTCGAGGAGTACGTCAGCAGCCGCGGGCCGGCCCTCGTCCGGCCGGCCCCAGCAGGGGTTCACCGAGGCGGACGCGGTCACGGTGCTGGGCGGGGCGCGCCTCGCGGACGACCTCACCCGGCCGGAGAGCTGGGACTGACCCGGCGTCCGGCCGGCGGAGCGTCCCGTCGGCCGGACCGTACGCTGGAAAGCGTGAGCCCTCGTCGCAACCGTCCCCGCCGGGACGACGCCGCCCACCTGGACTCCGACCGCGTCCGGCAGGGCGTCGCCTCGGTGCAGCAGTGGCGCGACGGGGAGTGGCAGGTACGCGGCATCGGCGGCGGTGCGTCCACCAAGACGTACCGCTGTCCCGGCTGCGACCAGGAGATCCGCCCCGGGGTGGCGCACCTGGTGGCCTGGCCGGCCGACGGGACGGGCGACCTCACCGACCGCCGGCACTGGCACAGCGGCTGCTGGCGGGCCCGGGACCGGCGCGGCCCGGGGATCCAGCGCGGGCGCAGCGCCCCGAAGTACGGCTGAGCGATCTGGATCACCTCGTTTCCGCCCGGGCGGGCGGCGGCGGTGAAGTCGCGCCAGACTTGAGCAGTGAGCACACCGATCCGCGCGTCGTCGATCCTGCCCGGCCACCGGGAGGACATCGAGCTGCACACCGCCGACGGCCTGCGCCTGGTCGGTGAGCTGGCCCGGCCGGTGGACCGCGAGCCGGTCGGCACCCTGGTCTGCCTGCACCCGCTGCCCACGCACGGCGGGATGATGGACAGCCACGTCTTCCGCAAGGCGGCCTGGCGGCTGCCGGCCCTGGCAGACCTCGCCGTGCTCCGGTTCAACACCCGGGGCACCAGCAGCGTCCGCGGCACCAGCGAGGGGGCCTTCGACGCCGCGGTGGGGGAGCGCTTCGACGTCGCCGCCGCGATCGAGTACGCCGAGTTCCACGAGCTGCCGAACATCTGGCTGGTGGGCTGGTCGTTCGGCACCGACCTGGCCCTGAAGTACGGCTGCGACCCGGCGGTGGCCGGGGCGATCCTGCTCTCCCCGCCGCTGCGCTTCTCCCAGCCGGCGGATCTCGCCACGTGGGCCGAGGAGGGCACGCCGGTCACCGCGCTGGTGCCCGAGTTCGACGACTACCTGCGGCCCGACGAGGCCCGGGAGCGCTTCGCGGCGGTGCCGCAGGCCGAGGTGGTCGGGGTGCCCGGCGCGAAGCACCTTTGGGTGGGCGACGCCGAGCGCGTGCTGGACGAGATCGTCCGGCGGGTCAACCCGGCGGTGCCCCTGCCGCTGCCCACCACCTGGGACGGCCCGATGGAGACCGGCGACGTCAGCGCGTACGCCGACCGCACCGTGGCCTCCTTCGCCGACACGCCCGTGCCGGGTCCGGCGCGGGACTGAGCCTCAGCGGGCCTCCTGCCGGGGCAGCACCACCTCGCGCAGGATCAGCTGGAGGGCGGCCACCGTGGGGATGGCGATGAGCGCACCGACCACCCCGATCAGCGCCACCCCCAGCAGCGCGGCGAGCAGGGCGGCCACCTCGTTGACCTCTACCGACCGCCGCATCACCTTCGGGTAGATCAGGTAGTTCTCCACCTGCTGGTAGATCAGGAAGAAGACCACGCAGGCGATGCCCGTGGGCAGCCCGGTGGCGAATCCGACCAGCCCGACGATCACCGCGCCGAGGGTGGCGCCGATCTGCGGGATCAGATCGGTCACCGCGACCACCACGGCCAGCGCGAACGGGTACGGCAGCCCGACCGCCAGCGCGAAGACGAAGGTGCTCACGCCGGCCAGCACGGCGATGCTCAGCGCCCCCACCATGTACGCCCCGACCTTGGCCAGGATCTCGTCGCCGATCAGGCTGACCCGCTGCCGGCGCGAGCGCGGCACCAGCCCGTACGCCAGGGCGCGCAGCTTGTCGAAGTAGGCCAGGAAGTAGATGGTCAGCACCAGCACGGTGAGCGCCCGGAGCAGGGTCCCGAAGATCAGCTGGGCGCCGCCCAGCACCCCGCCGAGCGCCCGGCCCACGGTGTCGGGGTTCGCCGCCGACTGGACGCGCTCCATCACGTCGTACCGTTCCACCAGCTCGTTGGCCGTGGGGTTGCGCCGCAACTCCTCGACGTAGCTGGGGATCTGGTCGACGAACTCCCCGGTCTGGCTCACCACCGGCGGCACGATCGCCACCAGGCCGCCGGCGATCAGCAGCAGCACGGTGAGGACGACCACCGCCACCGCGAGGCCGTTCGGCACCCGCCAGTCACGCAGCCGGACCACCGCCGGTCGGAGCCCGACCGCCAGGAACAGCGCGATGACCACCAGGACGAGGATGCCCCCGGCGTTGCGGATGCCCAGGTAGAGCGTGTACGCCAGCAGCACGCCGAGCGTCCCGGTGAAGCCGACCAGGAAGCTGCTGCGGCGCAGCGGCCGCCCCGGCTGCCCGAAGCGGCCGGAGGCGGTCGCCACGGGGGCGGCGGGGTCGGCCGGGTCCGCCTCGGCCGGCGTGGTCGTCGTGTCGCCGGCCCCTTCCTCGACGGCCCGCGGGTGCTCTGCGTCGGTGCCGGAGTGCTCGCTGCCCGTGCCGGGGTACGCCCCGCCGCGCGGGGTGCGGTCCACGCCGGGCGTGGTCGGTCCCGTACCGCCGGCGTCGCTCCGGGAGCCGCCCTCCGCCGGTTCGTCCTGTCCCACCCGACCTCCCGGGATCGTGTCCCGACGGGTACGCCGGAACTGCCGACCGTCCGTGTCCTGAGCCCGTGACCTGAGCCCGTGCCCGGCCTCTCCTGCCCGGAGGGTAATGGCCGGCAGGTGTCCGGGCCAGCCCCGTCGGCACGTGCGGCACCCGTCGGGGCGCGCCGGACGACGATGGCGGCGCGGCCCGCCGGGCGCAGGTGCGGGCCCGGGTTTGTCAGCTCACCGGGGGCGGCACTGCGCCCCGCCCTCGGTGCCTTCCTCCGGTCCTTTGCTCTGCTGCCCTTACGGCGACAGCGCCGGTGTCGCCGTAAGGGCAGCAGAGCAAAGCGATTGGCGCAGGGGTGCCGCCGGGCCCGGTCATCGCGATCTGGGCGAAGGGCGGGACCGGTGGCTGATCATGCGGTAGCGGCCAGCACCATCCCGGCTGACGGTGCCGCTTCAGCGGTCCCCGGCCGACCGTGCCGGTGCAACGGCCCTGGCGGCGGTACCGCTGCAACGGCCCTGGCCGACGCACCGGCTCCGGTCACTCCGACTCGGCGGTGACCTTGCTCGGCTTGGCGCTGCGCTCGTCGGTGGTCGGCTTGGTCGGCCGCTTGCCGTTCTCGCCGCTGCTAGTGATCTTGGTGGGGGTGGCCCCCCGGCCGCCCGTGCCGGGGACCGCGGCCACCGTCGGCTCGCCGTCCACCCCGGCACCCGCCGCAGCACCGTCCACCGTGGTCACCGGTTCAGCCACCGGCCGGGCGCTGGGCTTCGCGCCGTCCGTGGCGGGGACCGGCCCGGCCGGCGCGCCCTTGGCGGTCCGCCCGCCGTCGCCGGTGGCCTTCGCCCCGCCGGTGCCGGCCGTCGCCCCGTCGGTCGTCGGCCTGGCGCCGTCGGTCGTCGGCCGTGCGCCGTCGGCGGTGTTCTTCGTGGCGACGGCCGTGGCCTTCGCGCCGATGGTCGCAGGCTTGGCGCCGTCGGCCGTCGGCTTCGCGCCGTCGGTGCTCGGCGTGGCACCGCTGAGCGCCGGCGTGGCACCGTCCGTCATCGGCACGGCCGCCGTGCCGGTGACCTTCTGCAGCTGGAGCTCGGTGATCTGGCGCTGGAGATCGTCGAACTCCTGCCGCGCCTGCCAGGTCTCCTGCCGCAGGTCGGCGAGCTGCTGCTGGGCCTGCGCGATCTCCAGCATCACCTGGGCGAGCTGCTGACGGCCCGCCGCCGCCTCCTGCTGCGTGGCGGCCAGGTGCTGCTGGGTGGTGGCCAGGTGCTGCTGGGTCGTGGCGGCGTACTCCTCGAACTGGCGGCGCGACGCCGCGACGTGCTCGTCGGCCTTGCGGCGCTTGTCGGCCGCGTCCGTCTCGGCCCGCTGCAGCAGCGTGGTGGCCTCCTCCTCGGCCCGGCGGCGCATGGTGAGCGCGTCGGTCTCGGCGGCCTGGCGGATCCCGGCGGCACCCTGTTCGATCTCGTCGCGGCGCGCCGTCCATTCCCGTTCCAGCTGGTCGTGGCGGGTCTTGTGCTGCTTCTCCAGCTCCTGGTGCCGGCTGGTGTACTTCTTCTCCAGCTCGTCGCGGCGCTTGGCGTACTCCTGCTCGACGGCGGCGCGGCGCTGGGCCAGCTCCCGGTCGGCGGTCTCCCGCCGGCTGTTGACCTCCTTCTCCACGCCCGCCCGCCAGGCACCCAGCTCCTGCTGCGTCTGCGCGCGGGCGTGCTGGACGTACGCCTCCGTCTCGGTGCGCATCCGCTGCACGTACGTCTCGGTCTCGGCGCGGTTGCGCTTGGCCGCCTCGGCGGCCTCCGTGGTCAGCCGGTGCGCCTCCTGCCGGGCCCGGCCCCGGGTGCCCTTCGCAGCCTCCTCGGCGTCGTCGGTGATCCGCTTCGCCTCCTGCAGCGCCTTGGCGTGGGTGGCCCGCCCGGCCTCGGCCGCCGACTCGGTGAGCCGCTTGGCCTCCTGCTGGGCCTTGGCGTGCACCTCCTTGGCCGCCTCGCGCAGCTGGGTCGCCTCCTGTTGGGCCTTCGCCAGCGCTTCCCGGGCCGTCTCGCGCAGCTTGGTGGCCTCCTGCTGGGCGCGGCTGTGGATCTCCTTGGCCGTGTCGCGCAGCTGGGTGGCCTCCTGCTGCGCCTTGGCCAGGGCCTCCTGGGCGGCGGTGCGCATCCGGGTCGACTCGTCCTCAGCGGTGGCCCGCATCCGGGTCGACTCGTCCTGGGCGGTGGCCCGCATCCGGGCGGCGTCTTCCTTGGCGGTCCGGACCGCGGTGTCCGCCTCGGCCTTGCGGGCGGCGGTGTGCCGCTCCTCCTCCGCGCGCCGCGCGGCCAGCGCGATCTCGAAGTCCTTGAGCGCCCGGGCGGCCTGCTCGCGGGCCTCGTCGATGATGTGCTCGGCGGCGGCGCGGCGGGCCTCGATCTCCTCGTTGGCGGCGCTCAGGATGGCGTCCGCCTGCTCCTCGGCGAGGGCGAGGATCTGTTCCACCCGGGGCCCGAGGTGCTTGAACGAGGCCCGGTCCACCACGCCCACCTGCTTGCGCACCTGGGCCAGGTCCCGCTGGAGGTGCTCGACCTGCCCGGCCAGCTTGTGGATCTGGGTGTACGCCTGTTCCCGTTCGGCCGTCAGAGTCGCGATCTCGTGCTCCGCACGAGCGACGTACCGGTCGACCTGTCGTTTCTCGTACCCCCGCAGGGCGGACTCGAAGCTGGGCTCCGTGGTCACGTCCCCGCCGAGAGCGAACAGTTCCTCGCCGTGCGACATGCCCCCATCCTCACACGCATCCGGCCCTGCTGGGGCGATACGGACGCCCCTGTTGGGACCTACTTCACTGTGGCCGTACCGCCTGTATCAGGGGTTGGGAAACGCATACGGCGCGGGGTGCCACCGGTCAACCCGATGGCACCCCACGCCGTGCACTCATGCCCCCACGGTGCGCTGGGTCAGCTGGCCGTCTCCGCGGTCGCCCGCTGCTCGGTGCCCGCCGCCTTGGCGGCCTCCGGCTTGGCCGGCGCGGCGGCCGACTGCTGGGCCGGCACGCCCGGGACGATGCCGGCCAGACCGGAGAGCATCTGGCCGAGCTGGGAGGTGACCGCGTCCTTCTGACGGGTGAGGTCCTCGACCTCGCGACGGGCCGCCTGGGTGGTCAGCTCCGCCTCGGTGCGCGCCTCGGTGAGCAGCCGCTTCGCCTCGGCCTTGGCCTCGTTGAGGGTCTTCTCGGCCAGCGCCTTGGCCTTGTCGACGGTCTCGTTGGCGGTGCGCTCGGACTCGACCCGGCGCGCCTCGGCGCGCTGCTCGATCTCCTTGGCGCGCTCCTGGGCGGCGCGGGCCCGCTGCTCGGCCTCGCCGACCAGCTTCTGGGTCTGCGCGACCTGGGCGGCGTGCCGCTCCGACTCCTCGCGCTCGGCCTTCTCGCGGCGCTCGGCGAGCTGGAGCTCCAGCGCCTGCAGGTCCTTGTCCCGCTTGTCCCGGGCGTCGGTGAGCAGCTTCGTCGCCTCGGCCCGCTTCTCCTCGGCCTCGCGCGCGGCCTTGGCCCGCTGCTGGGTGATCTCCCGCTCGGCGGTGGCGCGCAGCGTGGCGACCTCCCGCTCGACGGTGGACTTGAGCTCGGCCACCTCGTGCGCGGTGACCGTACGCAGCTGCTTGGTCTCCCGGTCGGCGTCGGCACGCAGGGTGTCGGCCTCGCGGCGGGCCTGCACCCGGACCTCGGCGGCCTCGCGCTCGGCGGTGGTGCGGACGTTGCCGGCCTCGCGCTCGGCGGTGGCCTTCATCGCCGCCGCCTCGGCGCGCGCCTTGTCGGTGATCTCCCGGGCCTCCAGGCGGGCGGCGGAGAGGATGCCCTCCGACTCGCGCTTGGCCTCGTTACGGTGGTCGTTGGCCTGCTCCTCGGCCAACCGCAGGATCTGCTCGACGCGAGTACCCAGGCCGGAGAGGGTCGGCCGGCTGTTCTCCTCGAGCTGCTTGTTGGTGTCGGCGAGCTTCTGCTCGAGCGCGCCCTGGCGCTGCTCGGCCTGGCGGAGCCGACGCTGGGCGTCGTTCATCCGCTGCTCGGCCTCGGCCCGGGCCTGCTCGGACTGGGTCAGCGCGGCGGTCATCCGGCCGATGAAGTCATCGACCTGGTGGGTGTTGTATCCGCGCAGGCCGACGGTGAAATCTGGCTGCGAGTTCGCGTTATCGAAGAACGCGAGAGGGGAGGACTGCTGCTGGGGCATTGGGACATACTTGCAGACTCCCCGGGGTCGTTCGCAAGAGCGGTCCCGAGCTTTCGTGTCCTCATTACATGGTCAACTTCTGCCCTCGTCGACACC
Source organism: Micromonospora sp. URMC 105 (assembly GCF_051386295.1). NCBI lineage: Bacteria > Bacillati > Actinomycetota > Actinomycetes > Micromonosporales > Micromonosporaceae > Micromonospora > Micromonospora sp. URMC 105. Next base: position 101,179 of record NZ_JBPQTL010000006.1, read on the forward strand.
GGACCAATCGGCGATCTTGGCAGGTCCCGGGCGGGCCGAGGTTACGCCGAGTGAGCAGGAAAAGGGCCGCGGGGGATGCCCGCGGCCCTTTGTCCGTCGTCACTCGAATGGGGGTACGCCACCCATGTGGAAAGGCAATGGCCTCCTCACCGCAATGGGCATGCCGGCCTCACCCGGACGGCTCAGTGGCCGCGGAACCGGTTGATCGCATCCTCGTGGCGGGCTCGCAGCTCGGTGTCCCGGACACCCAGCCCGTCGGCGGGGGCGAGGCAGCGCACGCCGACCTTGCCCTGGTGGGCGTTGCGGTGCACCTCGTACGCGGCCTGGCCGGTCTGCTCCAGCGGGTAGGTCCGCGACACCGTCGGGTGGATCAGGCCCAGGGCCACCAGCCGGTTGGCCTCCCACGCCTCCCGGTAGTTGGCGAAGTGGCTGCCGACGATCCGCTTGAGGTGCATCCACAGGTAACGGTTGTCGTACTGGTGCTGGTAGCCGCTGGTGGAGGCGCAGGTGACGATGGTGCCGCCCTTCTTGGCCACGTAGACGCTGGCGCCGAAGGTCTCCCGGCCGGGGTGCTCGAAGACGATGTCCGGGTCCTCGCCGCCGGTGAGCTCACGGATCCGCTCGCCGAAGCGGCGCCACTCGTCCTGGTCCTGGGTCTGCTCGTCCTTCCAGAACCGGAAGCCCTCGGCGGTGCGGTCGATGACCAGCTCGGCGCCCATCTTCCGGCACAGCTCGGCCTTCTCCGGCGAGGAGACCACGCAGACCGGGATCGCGCCGCCGTTGAGGGCCATCTGGGTGGCGTAGCCGCCGAGGCCGCCGGAGGCGCCCCAGATCAGCACCACGTCGCCCTGCTTCATGTTGGCGCCGTGGTGCGAGACCAGCTGCCGGTACGCGGTGGAGTTGACCAGCCCGGGGCTGGCCGCCTCCTCCCAGCTCAGGTGGCGCGGCTTGGGCATCAGCTGGTTGGCCTTGACCACGCACAGCTCGGCGAGGCCGCCGAAGTTGGTCTCGAAGCCCCAGATCCGCTGCTGCGGGTCGAGCATGGTGTCGTCGTGGCCGGCCGCGTCCTCCAGCTCCACCGAGAGGCAGTGCGCGACGACCTCGTCGCCGGCCTTCCACTTGGTCACGCCGGGCCCGGTGCGCAGCACCACGCCCGCCGCGTCCGAACCCACCACGTGGTACGGCAGGTCGTGCCGGCGGGTCAGCTCGGAGAGCCGGCCGTAGCGCTGGAGGAACTTGAAGGTCGGCAGCGGCTCGAAGATGCTGGTCCAGACCGTGTTGTAGTTGATGGCGCTGGCCATCACGGCGACCAGGGCCTCGCCCGGGGCGAGTTCCGGGGTGGGGACCTCCTGCAGGTGCAGGGCCTTGCGCGGGTCCTTGTCGCGGGTGGCCATCCCGTCGAACATCCGGGTGTCCTCGGCGCGGACGACCATGCCGCGGTAGGTCTCCGGTACCGGCAACCCGGCGAGACCGGCGAGCTCCCGCTCCGGCTGGTCCGAGCCTTCCGCCGCCATGATCGCTTCGAGGATGTCCTGCACGGTGACCTCCCGTTCGTCCGCACCCACGCCGGGGGCAGAGGGTGCTGCCATCGTCGGCGCCGGTGCGACCGACCGCCATGTCGGCAATCGACACATCCGGCACCGGTCGCGCTCCTTGTTGGGCCGGGACGTTACTGAACGGTAGCTAGGGCCGGAAGTCCTCTGTGAAAAACTGCATTGGCCGATGCGTGGAGATGTCCGTGCGGCACCCCTACCGCGCACCCTCGCGCTCGCTCCCCTTCCTCTCGGCCGCGCCGCCCCCGTTCGCGGCGGGTCGGGGTGTCCGGCGACGGGGACACCCCGACCCGCCACAGACGGCGGCGCGAAGGGGGGCGAGGCGTGGTCAGTGGGCGTCGGCGGCCGGCTCGACCAGCTCGACCAGGACGCCGCCGGCGTCCTTCGGGTGCACGAAGTTGATCCGGGAGTCGGCGGTGCCGCGCTTGGGCTTCTCGTAGAGCAGCCGTACGCCCCGCTCGCGCAGCGCGGCGCAGGCGGCGTCGATGTCGGCGACCGTGTACGCCACCTGCTGCACGCCCGGCCCGTTGCGGTTCAGGAACTTCGCGATGGTCGACTCGGGGGTCAGCGGGGCGAGCAGCTGCACGCAGCCGCCCTCGGTGGTCGGGCCGACCGCCAGCATCGCCTCGCGGACGCCCTGCTCGGTGTTGGTCTCGGTGTGCACGCAGCGCATCCCGAAGGTGCGCTGGTAAAAGTCGATCGCGGCGTCGAGGTCGGCGACCGCGACCCCGACGTGGTCGATACGGCGCAGACCGATGTCTGTGACATAGTCGGCAGCGGGCTCGACGGGGGAGTTCTCAGCCATGGCGCTAGTCTGACCGAACAATCGTTAAGGCGTACAGGTCGGCACCCCCTCGGAGGCAGGCAATGGCTTCGGTGATCATCAGCGGCGCGCGGACCCCGATGGGGCGCCTGCTGGGCAACCTCAAGGACCTCCCGGCGACGAAGCTCGGCGGCGTGGCGATCAAGGCGGCGCTGGAGCGCGCCGGCGTCGCCCCGGACCAGGTTCAGTACGTGATCATGGGGCAGGTGCTCCAGGCCGGCGCCGGCCAGATCCCGGCCCGGCAGGCGGCGGTCGAGGCCGGCATCCCGATGTCCGTGCCCGCGCTGACCATCAACAAGGTCTGCCTCTCCGGCCTGGACGCGATCGCCCTGGCCGACCAGCTCATCCGGGCCGGCGAGTTCGACGTCGTGGTGGCCGGCGGCATGGAGTCGATGACCAACGCCCCGCACCTGCTGCTCGGCCAGCGCTCCGGCTACAAGTACGGCGACGTCACGATCAAGGACCACATGGCGCTGGACGGGCTCACCGACGCCTGGGACTGCTGCGCGATGGGCGAGTCCACCGAGAAGCACGGCACGCGGCACGGCATCACCCGTGAGGAGCAGGACGCGTTCGCCGCGACCAGCCACCAGCGGGCCGCCGCCGCGCAGAAGAACGGCCACTTCGCCGACGAGATCACCCCGGTGGTCATCCCGCAGCGCAAGGGCGACCCGCTGGTGATCAGCGAGGACGAGGGCATCCGGCCGGACACCACGGTGGAGTCGCTGGCGAAGCTGCGCCCGGCGTTCGCCAAGGACGGCACCATCACCGCCGGCAGCTCCTCGCCGATCTCCGACGGCGCCGCCGCCGTGGTCGTGATGAGCAAGGCCAAGGCCAAGGAGCTGGGGCTGACCTGGCTGGCCGAGATCGGCGCGCACGGCAACGTCGCGGGGCCGGACAACTCGCTGCACTCGCAGCCGTCCAACGCCATCCAGCACGCCCTCAAGAAGGGCGGGCTGAGCGTCGAGGATCTGGACCTGATCGAGATCAACGAGGCGTTCGCCCAGGTCGGCATCCAGTCGACCCGTGACCTGGGGATCAGCCCGGACAAGGTCAACGTCAACGGCGGCGCGATCGCGCTGGGCCACCCGATCGGCATGTCCGGCGCGCGGCTGGTGCTCACCCTCGCGCTGGAGCTCAAGCGCCGGGGTGGCGGCACCGGCGCGGCCGCGCTCTGCGGTGGCGGCGGTCAGGGCGACGCGCTGATCATCCACGTGCCGAACGGTGGCGAGACCCAGCAGTGAGCGATGCCGTCGACCACGCCCCGGCGGCGGCCACCGGGCCGGTGCGCCGCAGCCGGGACGTACCGATGCTGGTGGAACGGGCCCGCGCGGGTGACCCCCGCGCGGTGGCCCGGCTGATCACCCTGGTCGAGTCCGGTGACGAGGTGCTGCCGCAGGTGGCGGCGGCCCTCGCGCCGTACGCCGGTCAGGCCCAGGTGGTGGGGCTGACCGGCTCGCCCGGGGTGGGCAAGTCGACCACCACCAACGAGCTGGTCCGGGCGCTGCGGGCGCGCGGGCACCGGGTCGGTGTGCTGGCGATCGACCCGTCCAGCCCGTTCACCGGCGGCGCGATCCTCGGCGACCGGGTCCGGATGCAGGACCACGCCACCGACCCGGGGGTCTACATCCGTTCGATGTCCAGCCGGGGCCACCTCGGCGGCCTCTCCGCGGCCACCCCGCAGGCGGTGCGGGTGCTGGAGGGTGCCGGCTGCGACGTGGTGCTGGTGGAGACGGTGGGCGTCGGCCAGGCCGAGGTCGAGGTGGCCTCGCTCGCCGACACCACGCTGGTCCTGCTGGCGCCCGGCATGGGTGACGCGATCCAGGCGGTCAAGGCCGGCATCCTGGAGATCGCCGACGTCTTCGTGGTCAACAAGGCCGACCGGGACGGCGCCGACGCCACCGTGCGCGACATTCAGGGCATGATCGCCCTCGGTGAGCGCGGGCCGGGGGAGTGGCGCCCGCAGGTGGTCCGCTCGATCGCCGCCCGCGGCGAGGGGATCGACGACATCGCCGCCGCCATCGACAAGCACCGCGGCTGGCTGGAGCAGCACGACGAGCTGCGCCGCCGCCGGGAGGCGCGGGCCGCCGCCGAGATCGAGGCGATCGCGCTCGGCGCGCTCCGCGCCCGGATCGGCTCGCTGCGCGACGGTACGGAGCTGACCACGCTCGCCGCCAAGGTGGCGAAGGGCGCGCTCGACCCGTACGCCGCCGCGGACGAGCTGCTGACGCAGCTCGGCTCCTGACCGGTCCACTGCGGACCGGTCCCCGGCTAGTACGCTCGCACCGCCTCACGACCCGTGGGGCGGTGCGAGCCGTTTGGGGAGAGCATGGACGAGGCGACCCAGGAGCTGTCGGTGACGCCGGAGGCGGTGGCGGGCGGGACGACGCATGTCTCCGACGAGGTGGTGGAGAAGATCGCGGTGGCCGCCGCCAAGTCTGTGCCCGGGGTGGCCGAGCTGGGCGGCGACGTGGCCCGGTTCTTCAACGCCGTGCTCGACAAGGTGGGCCTGGACCAGGTCGGCGACGCCCGGCGGGGCTGCTCGGCGCACGTGACCGGTGGCGCGGCCGTGGTCAACCTGGTGCTGGTGATCACCGCCGGTCACCCGGTGCCACAGGTGACCGACGGGGTCCGGGCGGCGGTGACGGCGGCGGTCGAGGGGTACGGGCTGCGGGTCGACGAAATCAACATCCGGGTGGACGACGTGGCCCTGGGCGGTCCGGCGGTGCCGTCGGCCTGAGGCCGTGCGCGCCGCGCTTTTTCCGGGCCGACGCGGGGTCAGTTTCAGTCCAGCGCGGCCCGCACCTGCGGCGGCACCTGGAGCAGGTCCAGGCCGTTGCGCCACAGGGTCTCCAGCTGGGCCGGGTCGTTGAGCAGCTTCGCGAGCAGCGCGCGTCCCTCGATCTGGGCGACGATGGACCGCGCGGTCTCGCGGGTGTCGACCGACGGACCGGCCTCGCCCCGCTCTTTCGCCTCGGCGACCAGCGGCTCGATGAGGTCGATCTGGGCCTCGAAGATCTCCTGGAGCCGGCTGCGGACCTCCTCGGCCTGGGTGCTCAGCTCCAGCGCGAGGTTGCCGAAGAGGCAGCCGGTGACCAGGCCGGCCTTCTGCTGCCCGGCGCGCTGCACCTCCGCGGTGGCCTCGAAGAGGTCCCGCAGGCGCCGTAGCGGGTCGCGGTCGCTGCCGAGCAGCTCGACCCACTGCCGTCGCTGCCGCGTCCAGTGCTCGTCGATGACGGTGAGCGCGAGCGCCTGCTTGGACTCGAAGAAGTAGTAGAAGCTGCCCTTCGGCACACCCGCCGTCGTGCAGATCTCCGCCACGCCCAGCGCGGAATATCCCCGCTGCTCCAACAGGGTCGCGGCGGCCTCCAGGATCTTGTTCCGTGCGTCACTCGTCCGTCCCATGAACTAGACGATACATGACCGGTCGGCTAACTTTTTGTCGACCAGTCGTCTACTGGTCGTGCAGGGCCGGGCCAACGGGGTCTCAGCCCGTCAGGAAGGGAACGTCATGAGCACCAGTCAGGGACAGAAGGTCGCCGTGGTCACCGGGGCGTCCCAGGGCATCGGCGCCGGCCTGGTGGCGGCGTACCGCAAGCTCGGTTACGGCGTCGTGGCGACCTCGCGCTCGATCGGCGACGCCCAGGACCCGGAGATCGTCACCGTCCGGGGCGACATCGCCGACGCCGACACCGCGGAGCGGGTGGTCGACGCCGCCCTGCAGCGCTTCGGCCGCATCGACACTCTGATCAACAACGCGGGCGTCTTCGTCGCCAAGCCGTTCACGGACTACACCGACGAGGACTTCGCGCGGGTCACCGGGATCAACGTCACCGGCTTCTTCCACATCACCCGGCGCGCCCTGCCGCACCTGCTGGCCTCCGGCGCGGGGCACATCGTCACCATCACCACCACCCTGGCGGACCAGGCCAACTCCAACGTCCCCTCCGTGCTGGCGTCGTTGACCAAGGGTGGCCTCAACTCCGCGACCAAGTCCCTGGCCATCGAGTACGCCAGCCGGGGCGTCCGGGCCAACGCCGTCGCGCTCGGTGTCATCAAGACCCCGATGCACCCGGTCGAGACCCACGAGGCGCTCGCCGGCCTGCACCCGGTCGGCCGGCTCGGCGAGACCAGCGACGTCGTCGACGCCGTGCTCTACCTCGAGTCCGCGCCCTTCGTCACCGGCGAGATCCTGCACGTCGACGGCGGCCAGAACGCCGGTCACTGACCCAACGCAACCCCGCAGAAAGGACCAGCGCGATGCCGATCGTCACCATCCAGATCACCCGGGAGGGGAGCACGCCGGGCGCCTCCGCGGCGACCGCCGAGGAGAAGGCCGCCCTCATCAAGGGCGTGAGCCAGCTGCTGCTCGACGTCCTGAACAAGCCCTTGACCTCGACCTTCGTCGTGATCGACGAGGTCGACACCGAGAACTGGGGGCGCGGCGGGCTCCCGGTCGAGGAGTTCCGGCGGCAGGAAAGCGCCCGTTCGTCCGAGTGACCTGATCGAGGTGCGTACCGGCCGGTCACGTTACCGGCCGGTACGAACATCCTTAGCGATCGTTCAGGCCGGCGTTCTACACTCGGTCTTCAGTCGAGGACTCGAGGAGGAGCCCCGCGGATGAACGCCGACGAGATCGCAGCCGGACGGGCACGCTGGCAGGCCCGCTACGACGCCGCGCGAAAGCGGGACGCCGACTTCACCACGCTGTCCGGGATGACCGTCGACCCGGTCTACGGGCCGCCGGAGGGCACCGCGTACCCGGGCTTCGACCGGATCGGCTGGCCGGGCGAGTTCCCGTACACCCGGGGGCTCTACCCGACCGGTTACCGGGGGCGCACCTGGACCATCCGGCAGTTCGCCGGGTTCGGCAACGCCCAGCAGACCAACGAGCGCTACAAGATGATCCTGGGCGCCGGTGGCGGCGGGCTCTCCGTCGCCTTCGACATGCCCACCCTGATGGGGCGTGACTCCGACGACCCGCAGTCGCTCGGCGAGGTCGGCCACTGCGGCGTCGCGGTGGACAGCGCCGCCGACATGGAGACGCTCTTCGACGGCATCGACCTGGGCGGCGTCACCACCTCGATGACCATCTCCGGCCCGGCCGTGCCGGTCTTCTGCATGTACCTGGTCGCCGCCGAGCGGCAGGGCGTGGACCTGTCCACGCTGGACGGGACGCTGCAGACCGACATCTTCAAGGAGTACATCGCGCAGAAGGAGTGGCTCTTCGACCCTGAGCCGCACCTGCGCCTGATCGGCGACCTGATGGAGTACTGCGCCCGGGAGATCCCGCGGTACAAGCCGCTGTCGGTCTCCGGCTACCACATCCGCGAGGCCGGGGCGACCGCCGCGCAGGAGCTGGCGTACACGCTGGCCGACGGGTTCGGCTACGTCGAGCTGGGGCTCAGCCGTGGGCTGGACGTCAACGTCTTCGCTCCGGGCCTGAGCTTCTTCTTCGACTCGCACGTCGACTTCTTCGAGGAGATCGCCAAGTTCCGCGCCGCCCGCCGGATCTGGGCCCGCTGGCTGCGCGACGTCTACGGCGCCACCAGTGAAAAGGCGCTCTGGCTGCGGTTCCACACGCAGACCGCCGGGGTGTCGCTGACCGCGCAGCAGCCGGTCAACAACGTGGTGCGCACCGCCGTCGAGGCGCTCGCCGCGGTGCTCGGCGGGACCAACTCGCTGCACACCAACGCCCTGGACGAGACCCTGGCCCTGCCCACCGACGAGTCGGCCGAGATCGCCCTGCGTACCCAGCAGGTGCTGATGGAGGAGACCGGCGTGGTCAACGTCGCCGACCCGCTCGGCGGCTCCTGGTACGTCGAGGCGCTCACCGACAAGATCGAGGCCGAGGCGGAGGAGATCTTCGCCCGGATCCGGCAGCTCGGCGGCGAGGGCCCGCACCAGATCGGCCCGATGACCTCCGGCATCCTGCGCGGCATCGAGGACGGCTGGTTCACCGGCCACATCGCCGAGTCGGCCTTCGTCTACCAGCAGGCGCTGGAGAAGGGCGACAAGCGGATCGTCGGCGTCAACTGCCACACCGGCACGGTCGCCAAGGAGCTGGAGATCCTGCGCATCTCGCACGAGGTGGAGCTGGAGCAGCGCCGGCTGCTGGCCGAGCGCAAGGCCGCCCGCGACGACGCCGCCGTCACCGCCGCCGTCGCCCGGATGGTCGAGGTCGGCCGCACCGGCGAGAACATGATCCCGGCCATGCTCGACGCCGTCCGCGCCGAGGCCACCCTCGGCGAGATCTGCGACGCGCTGCGCGCCGAGTGGGGCGTCTACCGCGAGCCGGCCCGTTTCTGACCCTGCTCCACCCTCCGCGACCGGTGCCCTCGCCGGTGGCCGCGAAGCACCGCGAAAGGTGCGGACGGCCACCGGCGAGGGCATCGTCGCGCGGGGCGGTCGCGGAAGCGGCCGGGTGGGCGGTGAGCAGGGGTGAGAGTTGCAACTGTCGCCGTCGCGGTTGATCTGAGTTCAGCGGGACACGTGCGAGACTAGGTAACCATGAGCGACCCACGGATCACCTCGTCGATCTTCACCCGCGGCGCGGTCGACCTCAGTGCGCTGCGCAGCACCGCACCGGCCAACACCCGCCCCAGCACACCGACCCAGGCCGGCCCGCCCGCCGGTCTCCCGGGCGGCCCCGCCACCGGTGGTGGCGGCCTCGCCGTGGTCGACGTGACCGAGGCGACCCTCCAGTCCGAGGTGCTCGAACGGTCGATGACCGTGCCCGTCGTCATCTTCTTCGGTGCGGCCGGCTACCCGGAGAGTGACCAGTTCGCGCCGGTGCTGGAGCGGCTGGCCGCCGAGGGTGGCGGCACGTGGGTGCTGGCCCGCATCGACGTGCAGGAGAACCCCCGGATCGCCCAGATGTTCCAGATCCAGGCGCTCCCGACCGTCTACGCGGTCGTCGGCGGGCGGCCGATCGACGCCTTCCCGGGCGTGGTGCCGGAGGCCCAGCTGCGCCAGTGGATCTCCGCGGTGCTCAAGGCCGGCGGCGTGGCTGTGGCCGAGCCGGAGGACCCGCGCCTCGACGAGGCCGACGACGCCCTGATGAGCGGCGACCTGGACGCCGCCGAGCGGGCGTACCGGAAGATCCTGGCCGAGTCCCCGGCGGACGCCGCGGCGGAGGCCGGCCTGGCCCAGGTCGGGGTGGCCCGCCGGGTCGCCGGCGTCGACCCGCAGGCGGCGCTCACCGCCGCGCAGGGCGCCCCCGACGACGTCGAGGCTCAGCTGCTCGCCGCCGACGTCGAGGTGCTCAGCGGCATGGCCGAGCAGGCGTACGCCCGGCTGGTCGGTCTGGTCCGCCGGACCGCCGGCGACGACCGGGAGAAGGTACGCCAGCACCTGGTCTCGCTCTTCACCATCGCCGGCCCGGACGACCCCGCGGTCGCCTCGGCCCGGCGGGCCCTGGCCAGCGCCCTGTTCTGAGTTCGTAGCACGCCAGCGCGGGCCGGCGTTCCGGCCGGCCCGCCCGACCACCGAGGACGGGAGCCCATGATGCGCCGGATCGCCGTCCTCGACGCGCCGACAAACCTGGGACTGCGCCCACCCACGTCCACCTCCGTCCCCGGCTGCGGCAAGGCCCCCGGCGCGCTGCGCGACCACGACCTGCTCGCCCGGCTGCGGGCCCGCGACGCCGGCTGCCTCACCCCACCCCGGTACGACCCGGGCGACTGGCGGCCCGGCGACGGGGTCTGCCACGCCCGGGAGATCTCCGGCTACTCGGTGGCGCTGGCCGACCGGATCGGCGCGATCATCGACCGGGGCGAGTTCCCGCTGGTGCTCGGCGGGGACTGCTCCGTGCTGCTGGGCTCGGCGCTGGCCATGCACCGGCTCGGCGAGGCCGTCGGCGGCCGGATCGGCCTGGTCTTCGTGGACGGTCACTCCGACTTCCGGCACCCCGGCAACGCCTCGTACGTCGGCGCGGCGGCGGGGGAGGACCTGGCCCTGGTCACCGGGCGCGGGCAGGCCGACCTGGCCGCCATCGAGGGGCGGCGCCCCTACTTCCGCGACATCGACGTGGTGGTGCTCGGGATCCGCGCGCAGGACGAGTACCGCCTCGACCTGCAGGCCGCCGGCATCACCACCCGGCCGGTGCCGGCGCTGCGCGCCGAGGGCGCGGCCCGTACCGCCCAGTGGGCGCACGAGCAGCTCGCCGACTGCGCCGGCTACTGGGTGCACATCGACGTGGACGTGCTCGACCCGGTGGTGATGCCGGCGGTGGACGCCCCCGACCCGGGCGGGATCGCCTTCGCCGAACTGGAGATCCTCCTCGCCGGCCTGGTGGACACCCCGCACTGCCTCGGCGTCGAGCTGACCGTCTTCGACCCCGACTACGACCCGGACGGCTCGTACGCCGCCGAGATCGTCAACACCGTCGTGGCCGGGCTGGCCCCGGTGTCGGCGCCGGAGGCGGTGCCGCCCCGGCTGCTGCCGGCGGCCCCGCCGCCGCAGCGCGTCCGGTCCACCGGGGCGCTCGCCCGTGCCGTCACCCCGCCCGGCAGTGGTGCCGAGCCGGTCCGGGGGACGGGCTCGCCGGTCGGCATCACGCCGGACGGGTCCGGAGAGCCGGCGGTGGACGCGGCCGACGCCGGCCGGGCCGTCGAGGGCGAGGTCGGGGCGGGGGCCGCACCGGGCCCGGCGACCGGGCTGCTCGGGCCGGCGCCGGTCGAGACACCGGTGGCCGTCGAGCCGGTCGGTCCGCCCGCTGCCGTCGGGCCCGGCCTGCTCCGCCGGGTGCCCCGCGCCGAGGAGGACGGGGCCGCGGAGGACGGGACGTCGCCGTCGTCCGCCGGCATCGCCTGTCCGTGATCGATCCCCGTTCGCGGCGGGTCGGGGCATCACGGCCGACGGACACCCCGACCCGCCGCAAACGGGGGTTCGCCCGGGCGCCGGAAGGCGCGACGACGCCGGGCGGGTCAGCGCAGGGCGCGGAGGAAACGCTCGCTGATCGGAACGGCGCTGGACGTGCTGGACCCGCCCTGCTCCACGAACACCGCGAACGCGACGTCGCCCTGCCAGCCGACGAACCAGGCGTGGGTGTGCGCCGGGTTGTTGTCGTACTCGGCGGTGCCGGTCTTGCCGTAGACCGGACCGCCCGGCACGTCGGACAGCGCCTTGGCCGTACCGGCGGTGACCACCTCGCGCATCATCGCCTTCAGCGGCTCCACCGACTCGGCCTTCAGCTGCGGACCGGGCTCCGCCGGCTTGGCCGGGGCCGGGTCGAGCACCAGCTTCGGCTGCTCCCAGCGACCACGGGCGACGGCGGCGGTCGCCCCCGCCATGGCCAGCGGACTGACCACCGTGGTGCCCTGGCCGATCGCCGCGGCGGCCTGCTCGACCGGGGAGCCGTTGGCCGAGACCTTGCCGGTGAAGGCGTCCGTGCCGAGGTCCCAGCTGCCCTCCAGACCGAGGGTACGGCCGGTGGCGGCGAGCCCGTCGGGGCCCAGCTTCGGCGCCAGCGAGGCGAAGGCGGTGTTGCAGGAGCGGGCGAAGTCGGTGCGGAACGGCACCTTGCCGAGGACGAAGTCGTCGGAGTTCTTGAAGGGGCGTCCGTCCACGGTGAACGTCTTCGGGCAGTCCACCGTGGCGTCGGCGCTCACCGCGCCCCGGTCCAGCAGGCCGAGGGCGCTGACCATCTTGAAGGTGGAGCCCGGCGGCACCTGGGCGGTGAAGGCCAGGTTTTCCCCGGCCGCGCCCGGCCCGTTGGCCGCGGCGAGCACCGCGCCGTCGCTGATCCGTACCGCCACCAGGGCCGAGCGGCGCTTCTCCCCGCGCAGCGCCGCGTCCGCCGCGTTCTGGGTGGCCACGTCGAGGGTGGTCTTCATCGGCTGACCGGGCTGCGGCGCGTGCCGGAAGACCTCGGTCGGCTCCGGCGTGCCGTCCGGGCCGGCGGGCCGCTGGACGAGCACGGTGAGCCCGGGGGTGCCGCGCAGGCGGTCGTCGTAGCGGCCCTGCAGGCCGCCGTGGCCGACCAGGTCGCCCTTGGCGTACTTGTCCGGGTGGGCGGCCAGGTCGTCGGCCTGCGCCTCGTCGACCGAGCCGAGCAGCGCCCGGGCGAACTCCCGGGTGGGCGCCAGGTCGCGCTGCTCGCTGGGGAACCGGGTGCCGGGCAGGTCGTAGATGCGCGGCCGGATCTGCCGGTACGCCTCGTCCCGCAGCGTCACCACCTCGACGAAAGCGCCCGGATCGGCCTCGCTGAGCCGTTTCGGCAGGTCGGAGAGGTCGACCGGGGGATTCAGCGGCGGCCGGATCGCCCGGAACGCGGCGTCGAGCTGCCGGACCAGCGCCTTGGCGTCGGTCACCTCACTGGGTTGCACACCGACCCGGACCACCTTCCGGGGCGCCACGATCGGCTGCCCGGCGGCGTCCAGCACCCCGGCCCGGGGGCTGCGGTCGCGGCGCAGCGTCAACCGGTCGCCCTCGCCGAGCTGCTCCTGCACCAGCTGCGGCTCCCAGATCACCTGCCACTGGTCGTCCCGGCCCTGGCGCAGCCGTACCGGCCGGTCGTACGCCCAGGTGGTCGTGCCCGGCAGAGCCCATTCGACCCGGATCGTGGCGGTGGCGATGTCCTTGGTCACCTTCGGGTCGCCGGAGCGGCGCAGGGTGGGTGGGGTGGCGGCCAGCTCGCCGGAGAGTTCCTTGATCTCCTTGGCGACGTCGCCGGCCGGCAGCCGGGCGCCGGTCGGGTCGATGAACCCGACCGCGGCGAGGTCGCCGGAGCGCCAACCCTTCAGGAAGGCGTCCACGGTCCGCTCCGGTCCGTCGCCGTCGGAGCACCCGGTGAGCGCGCCGGCCGCCAGCACGGTGGCGGTCAGCGCGGCGAGAGCCGGCCGGAGGCGCGTACGCAAGCGACGGGGCGGGTACGACACGGGCATGGAGCGGTACCTCCGGATCTCGGACTGCCCTGCACGCTAGTACGGCCGTGCTCCCCGTACCGCCCCGGTCGGTCGCACGCTGCGTGAAGACCAACGGCGGCGGTGTGATGAACATCGCGAGTTCGGGGTACTCCGGAGCCGGCCGACCGCGCATCTGCAACGGGTGAAAGGACAGAGTCCCGAACCGGACGTCCGGCCGGTGGTCCGCCGACGAACGCACCGAGCGGCAGGCCTAGGCTGGGCGGCAGAGTGACCCACAACGCGGTGGGTCGAGGGGAGTGGCACCGATGGACCGGCGTCCGGCGTACAAACCGGGACCCGACCTCCGGCAGGCTGACACCGGCCGGGACGACAGCTTCGATTCGGCGACCGACGGAGACGGCTTCGGCCGACTCGACACAGGAGTGACCGGGATGACCGGTTCGAGTATCGACACCCTCTACGACCTGGGGCTTCCTTCGGAAGCGCTCGGCGACGACGTGGAGGACGCGGAGCTCGACGAGCCGGTACCCAACGCGGAGCGCCTGGTGGCCCAGGCGGTGGCGTTGGCCGGCGAGGACCACGACGCGGCGACCCTGGTGAGCCGTTTCTGGCGGTTCGCGCCGGACGAGGAACTGATCGGCTTCACCGCCGAGGAGATGCTCGACGCGGCCCGGGCGCACCGGGACCTGGCCCAGCAGCGGGTGCCCGGCGAGCTGAAGCTGCGCATCCACGAGCCGCACGCCGAGCAGCACCACACGGTCATCGAGATCGTCACGGACGACATGCCGTTCCTGGTCGACTCGGTGACCGCGCTGCTCAACTCCTACCACCTGGACGTGCACCTGCTGGTGCACCCGCTGGTCGTGGTGCGGCGGGAGCCGCTCGGCCGGCTGACCGAGGTCTCCGCCGACGTGGAGCCGGACGACGCGATCGCCGGCGACCTGGTCGAGAGCTGGATGCGGATCGAGATCGACCCGGTCCGCGACGCGGCCGAGCGCGAGAAGCTGCGCCGCGAGCTGCAGCGGGTGCTCACCGACGTGCGCGAGGCGGTGGAGGACTGGCCGAAGATGCGCCAGCGCGCCCTGGCGCTGGCCGACGAGCTGGCCTCCGCGCGGACCTCCGACAACCGCCCGCCGGTGCCGGAGAAGGACATCACCGACTCGGTGGAGCTGCTGCGCTGGCTGGCCCACGACCACTTCACCTTCCTCGGCTACCGGGAGTACCGGCTGGTCGACAGCGACGGCGGCGAGGGCCCCGCGCTGGAGGCGGTGCTCGGCACCGGGCTGGGCATCCTGCGCTCGGACTCGCCGGAGGCGCGGGCGCTGTCGTCGATGACGCCCGAGGCGCACGAGAAGGTGATGGAGAAGCGCCTGCTGATCATCACCAAGGCGAACTCCCGGGCCACCGTGCACCGCTCGGCGTACCTGGACTACATCGGGTTCAAGATCTTCAACGAGGCCGGCGAGGTGGTCGGTGAGCGGCGCTTCCTCGGCCTCTTCTCCACCGCCGCGTACCGCACCAGCGTCCGGGAGCTGCCGGTGGTCCGGCGCAAGGTCGCCGAGGTGCTGGACCGCTCCGGTCTGAGCCAGCGCAGCCACTCCGGCAAGGACCTGCTGCAGATCCTGGAGACCTACCCGCGCGACGAGCTGTTCCAGATCAAGACCGAGGACCTGTACCACGCGGTCATCGGCGTGCTGCGGATGGCCGGCCGCCGGCAGCTGCGGGTCTTCCTGCGGCGCGACGCGTACGGGCGGTTCATCTCCTGCCTGATCTACCTGCCCCGGGACCGGTTCACCACCCAGAACCGGCTGCGCATGCAGGACATCCTGCTGCGCGAGCTGAACGGCGTCGGGGTGGACTACACCACCCGGGTGACCGAGTCGATGCTGGCCCGGGTGCACTTCATCGTCCGGACCGACCCGACCCAGCCGCCCGGTGACGTCGACGCCGACCTGCTCGCCGAGGAGCTGGCCGACGCCACTCGGCTCTGGGACGACGACTACCGGCTGGTGCTGGAGCGCAAGCTCGGCGACGAGCAGGCCAAGCACCTGTTCAGCCGGTATGCCGACGCCTTCCCCGAGGGCTACAAGGACGGGCACACGCCGTACGAGGCGATGAAGGACCTGGCCAAGCTGGAGCTGCTGGAGGAGCCCGGCCAGCTGGAGATGCACCTGTTCCGCAAGCAGCTCGCGCCGCGCGCCCCGGACGCCGACGACGTGATGGACGTCCGGTTCAAGGTCTACCGGTACGGCGAGCCGATGATGCTCTCCGCCGTGCTGCCGGTGCTGCACTCGCTGGGCGTCGGGGTGGTCGACGAGCACCCGTACGAGGTGGACCGGGTCGACGGGCGGGTCTTCCTGTACGACTTCGGCCTGCGCCTGCCCGAGGGGCACCAGGAGCTGGCCGAGGTCCGCCCGCACGTGGAGAACGCCTTCGCCGCCGCCTGGCGGGGCGAGGCCGAGGTGGACGGCTTCAACGAGCTGGTCCTGCGCGCCGGTCTCACCTGGCGGCAGGTGGTGGTGCTGCGCGCGTACGCGAAGTACCTGCGCCAGGCGGGCACGGTCTTCTCCCAGGACTACATGGAGCAGACCTTCATCGCGTACCCGAAGATCGCCTCGCTGCTGGTGGAGCTCTTCGAGACCCGGTTCGCCCCCGGCGCGGCGGCGAGCATGGAGCAGCGCCAGCAGCGCAGCGGCGAGCTGGTCACCGCGATCGGCGCGGCCCTGGACGACGTGGCCAGCCTGGACCAGGACCGCATCCTGCGGTCGTACCTGACGCTGATCCAGGCCACCCTGCGGACCAGCTTCTACCAGCGGCCGGCCGGCGGTCGCCCGAAGTCGTACGTGGCCTTCAAGCTGGACCCGCAGGCCATCCCGGACCTGCCGGCCCCGCGGCCGAAGTTCGAGATCTTCGTGTACTCGCCCCGGTTCGAGGGCGTGCACCTGCGGTTCGGGCCGGTGGCCCGGGGCGGGTTGCGCTGGTCCGACCGGCGGGAGGACTTCCGGACCGAGGTGCTCGGCCTGGTCAAGGCGCAGATGGTGAAGAACGCCGTGATCGTGCCGGTGGGCGCCAAGGGCGGCTTCGTGCTCAAGCAGAAGCCGGGGGACCGGGACGAGGCGGTCGCCTGCTACAAGGAGTTCGTCGGCGCGATGCTCGACGTCACCGACAACATCGTCGGCGGCGAGATCGTGCCGCCGAACGACGTGGTCCGGCACGACGCCGACGACCCGTACCTGGTGGTGGCGGCGGACAAGGGCACCGCGACGTTCTCCGACATCGCCAACGAGATCTCGGCGGCCCACAACTTCTGGCTCGGCGACGCGTTCGCCTCCGGCGGTTCCGCCGGGTACGACCACAAGAAGATGGGCATCACCGCCCGGGGTGCCTGGGAGTCGGTCAAGCGGCACTTCCGCGAGCTGGGCCACGACACCCAGACCCAGGACTTCACCGTGGTCGGCGTCGGCGACATGTCCGGTGACGTGTTCGGCAACGGCATGCTGCTGTCGGAGCACATCCGGCTGGTGGCCGCCTTCGACCACCGGCACATCTTCCTCGACCCGGACCCCGACGCTGCCACCTCGTACGCGGAGCGCCGGCGGCTGTTCGAGCTGCCCCGGTCGTCGTGGGAGGACTACGACCGGAAGCTGATCTCGGAGGGTGGCG
This sequence comes from Micromonospora sp. URMC 105, assembly GCF_051386295.1. Taxonomy (NCBI): domain Bacteria; kingdom Bacillati; phylum Actinomycetota; class Actinomycetes; order Micromonosporales; family Micromonosporaceae; genus Micromonospora; species Micromonospora sp. URMC 105. The sequence goes on from NZ_JBPQTL010000006.1 coordinate 118,086, forward strand.
GGATCTTCCCGCGTACCGCCAAGTCGGTGCCGATCTCGCCGCAGGTCCGGGCGGTGCTCGACCTCGACGAGAGCGTGACGCAGCTGAGCCCGCAGGAGCTGATGAAGGCGATCCTCACCGCGCCGGTCGACCTGTTCTGGAACGGCGGCATCGGCACCTACGTGAAGGCGTCGACGCAGACCAACGCCGAGGTGGGCGACAAGTCCAACGACGCGATCCGGGTGGACGGCAAGAGCCTGCGCTGCCGGGTGGTCGGCGAGGGCGGCAACCTGGGCTGCACGCAGCTCGGCCGGATCGAGTACGCCCTGGCGGGCGGACGGATCTACACCGACTTCATCGACAACGCGGCCGGGGTGGACTGCTCCGACCACGAGGTGAACATCAAGATCCTGCTCAACACGGCGGTCGCCGACGGCGCGCTGGACGTCCCGGAGCGGGACGAACTGCTCGCCCAGATGACCGACGAGGTCGCCGAGCTGGTGCTGCGGGACAACTACGACCAGGCACGGGCGATCAACAACGCCCAGGCCCAGGCCGCGTCGCTGCTCCCGGTACACCGGCGGATGATCAACGAGCTGGAGCGGGCCGGGCAGCTCGACCGGGCCCTGGAGGCGCTGCCGCCGGACGAGGAGCTGGCGGTCCGCACCGAGTCCGGGCTGACCGCGCCGGAGTTCGCGGTGCTGCTCGCGTACGTCAAGATCGTGCTGGAGCGGGAGATCCTGGCCGAGGGGCTGGCCGACGAGGAGTGGACGACCGAGGTCCTGGTCAACTACTTCCCGACGCCGATGCGTGAGCGCTTCGCCGACCGGATGGCCCAGCACCGGCTGCGCCGCGACATCGTCACCACGGTGCTGGTCAACGAGGCCATCAACCGGGGCGGCATCTCGTTCGTCTTCCGGGTGGTCGAGGAGACGGCCGCCTCGCCGGCGGACGTGATCCGGGCGTACGTGGTGGTCCGCGAGGTCTTCGGGCTGCGCGAGCTCTGGGACGCCGTCGAGGCGTTGGACAACAAGGTCTCCCCGGAGCTGCAGACCAGCGTCTACCTGGACACCCGGCGGCTGCTCGACCGGGCGGTGCGCTGGCTGGTCACCAACCGGCGCTCGCCGATCGACGTGCCGGCCGAGATCGCCCGGCTCCGGGACGGCGTGGCCCGGCTCCTGCCCGACCTGGAGGAGCGCTTCTACGGCAGCGAGCGGGAGTCGCTGGCGGCCCACATCGACTCGATGGCCGAGCGGGGTCTGCCGCGCGACCTGGCCGAGCAGGCGACCCGGTTGATGTACAGCTTCGGCCTGCTGGACGTGGTCGAGACCGCGACCGGCACCGGGCGGGACGTGGGCGAGGTGGCCTCGGTGTACTTCGTCCTGTCGGACCTGTTCCGGGTGGACTCCCTGCTGTCGAAGATCTCCCTGCTGCCGCGGGAGGACCGCTGGCAGACGCTGGCCCGGATGGCGCTGCGCTACGACCTCTACGCCGCGCTGGCCGCGCTCACCGCGGAGGTCCTGGACTCCACCCCGGACAGCCTGCCCTCGAGCGAGCGGGTGCTCCAGTGGGAGCAGTCGAACGCCACCTCGATCCACCGTGCGCGGCGGGCGATGGGGGAGTTCGATGAGTCGCGGGCCGACCTGGCCGCCCTGTCGGTGCTGCTGCGCCAGATCCGCACCCTGGTGCGGACCTCCGCCGCCGCCTGACGAGTACGCAGACGCGCCTCCGGTGCGGACCTGGTGTCCGACCGGAGGCGCGTCGCGTTCACGCGGTCATCGTGGCGAGGACGACGACGTTGTCGGGGTAGCTGCCGGTGGCCTGGTCGAACTGGCCGCCGCAGGTCACCACCCGCAGGGCGGGCTTGTCGTTCGGGCCGTAGACCAGCTCGGCCGGGAACGAGGCCTTCGGGAACGACCGGACCTCGTCGACGGTGAACGTGGCCTTGACCCCGTCGGCCCGGGTCACGGTGATGGTGTCACCCGGCTGGAGGGCACCGAGTTCGAAGAAGACGGCGGGGCCGAGCTTCGCCGAGTCGACGTGCCCGACGATCACCGCGTTGCCGGCCTCGCCGGGGCTGAACCCCGGGGAGTACCAGCCGGCCCGCTGCGCCTGGTCCAGCGGGGGGACCTGGACGGTGCCGTCCGGGTTGGTGCCCAACGACATGATCTCGGCGTCGACCCCGATGCGCGGGATGGAGATGGTGCGGGGGTCGGACCGGGACAGTGCGGCGGGGGCCGCCTTCACCGCGCCGTCGCGGCTCTGACCCTGGCCCTGGCCGGGCACGCCGGAAGCGACCGGGGTCTGCGGGGCGGACTGGGCCCGCGGCTGCGGCGGGCGGGGTGGGGGTTCGGTCTGCAGCGACGCGCCGATCATTCCGGCGCCCACCATGGCCAGCAGGACGACGACGGCCGCGGCGGCGGCGCGCCACGGTCTCCCGTGACGGCCGCCGGCCCGTGTCGCCGTCGTGTCAGACGAGGCCATCGGCCTGACGCCGGCGCATCAGCACGATGCCGCCCAGGGCAGCCGCGCCGATCATGCCCGCCCCGCCCATGGCCATGCCACGGTCGGTGCTGGTGGTGGTCATGCCACCGTCACCACCGTCGACCCCACCGCGGGGCAGGACAACCAGTTCGCCCTCGCCGCAGGAGCCCTTGAGCTCGTACCGGCCCGGACGGGCGTCCTTGTCGACCTTGGCTTCGCCGTAGTAGACGAAGTCCCGCTTGTGCTCCCAGCGGTCCCCGTGGTTCCGGTCGTCGTCGCGGTCGTCGCGGCCGTAGCCGTTGTGGTCCTTGTCGTCGTGGCCGTAGCCGTTGTCGTCACGGCCGTAGCCGTTGTGGTCCTTGTCGTCGTGGCCGTAGCCGTTGTCGTCGCGGCCGTAGCCGTTGTCGTTCTTGTCGTCGTGGCCGTAGCCGTTGTCGTCGCGGCCGTAGCCGTTGTGGTCCTTGTCGTCGTGGCCGTAGCCGTTGTCGTCCTTGTGGTCGCGGTCGTCGCGGCCGTAGCCGTTGTCGTCCTTGTCCTCGTGGTCGCGGTCGTCACGGCCGTACCCGTTGTCGTTCTTGTCGTCGTGGCCGTAGCCGTTGTCGTTCTTGTGGTCGCGGTCGCGGTCGTCGCGGCCGTACCCGTTGTGGTCCTTGTCGTCGTGGTTGCGGTCGCGGTCGTCGCGGCCGTACCCGTTGTGGTCCTTCTTCCAGTCGTCCTTCTTCCAGTCGTCCTTCTTGTCGTGCTCGTCGCGGCCCTCGTAGCCGCCCCGGTCACCGTTGTGACCGCCGTCGGCGGCGAAGCCGCCGCCCGCGCCGCCGGCCGGGGGCTGGCCGCCGCCGTTGCCGTTCCAGCCGCCGTTGTCCTTGCCGTTGTCCTTGCCGTTGTGGTCCTTGTCGTTCTTGTCCTTGTCGTCCTTGCCGTTGTGGTCCTTGCCGTTCTTGTCCTTGTCGTCCTTGCCGTTGTGGTCCTTGCCGTTCTTGTCCTTGTCGTCCTTGCCGTTGCCGTCCTTGCCGTTCCAGTCCTTGCCGTTCCAGTCACCGTGGTCCCCGCGCCGGTCGTCGTCGACCCGCTTCAGGTCGACCTTGCCGGTGACCTTCGACCAGACGTAGGCGTGCTCCTGCCGGTCCTCGCAGACCTGGAGGAACTTGACCTTCTCGCCAGCCTCGACGATCTTCGGCTTGGCGTAGACCTTGCCGTCCCGGTCCCTGCCGTCGTGGTGGTCGTCCGCGAACGCGATCCCCGGCGTGAAAACCAGGAGGGACGCGCCGCCGAGGGCGGCACCCGCTACGACCTTCCCGAGCATCTTCTTAGCCATGACCTGCGTCACTCCATCCCTGTTGTCCTGAGCCCGACGACAGTCGAGCTATGGCCGACGTTAGACGGTTTCGCGACTTATCCGGGGAAAGATTCGTGTTTTAGAGTTTGCAGCTCCAAGGGGTCATACGGGTGCTACATGGCTTCTGTCCGCCCTGTCGGCCCGCTCTCGACCCGTCGCGCGTTCTGTGCGTCGGCGCGGAGCGAGGGGCGTACGTCCCGGTCTGCGACCGGCTGCGTCCGGCGGCCCGACCGGGCATCGAGGCATTGCCATGGAAGCGCTCCCATGCAAGAATCGCTGCACGCGGTTCGGGGAGCCACACCGCGCAGGCAGACGTCGAGGGCAACCGGTCCGAGCGGACGGCGTCGCCGCCACCGGTCCACGGACCGGTCACGTCACCACCACCACCGCCCGTCCGGGTCGGGCACCCCCCGAGATATCCCGTTGGCGCCGAGGACCGTCCCGCCGGGACGTCCACCGGTGGCCATTCCGCCGGGCCGTACGCGGATCCGGTCTCGCCCAAGGAGTTCAGTGGCATGAATCTGTGGAGAAACCTGTCCGGCCCCCGCCGGACGGTCGCGCTAGCCGGTGCGAGCGTCCTGGTGGCGGGCGGGATGGTGGCCATCCCGGTCACCGCGGCGCAGGCCGCGACCCAGTGCAGCGTCGACTACACCACCAGCGACTGGCCGGGCGGGTTCACCGCCACCGTCACCATCAAGAACCTCGGTGACCCGGTCAGCTCCTGGAACCTCGGCTTCACCTTCCCGGACACCAGCCAGAGGGTGCAGCAGGGCTGGTCGGCGAAGTGGTCGCAGACGGGCCAGAACGTCACCGCCGCCAGCGAGTCCTGGAACGGGTCGCTGGGCACCGGCGCCAGCACCAGCATCGGGTTCAACGGCGCCTGGAGCGGCAGCAACCCGAAGCCGGCCTCGTTCACCCTGAACGGGACGGCCTGCACCGGCGGCACCCCGACGCCGACGCCCACCACCCCGACCCCGACGCCGACCACCCC
>NZ_JBPQTL010000007.1:0-113017 GCF_051386295.1 Micromonospora sp. URMC 105
GGCGGGTGCGTGGGTGCGGGACGGCGCGGGGTCAGGCGGGGCGGTGGTAGGTGGGTTCGGCCGGCAGCGGCACCTGGAGGAAGGTGGCGCCGCGCAGGTCCAGCCAGGCCTGGTCGGGCGCCCGGACGAGGCGCAGCATCACCTCGGCGCAGACCGGGCAGCGGGCGACCAGCCCCGGCGCGTGGGAGAAGACGTGCAGCCCCGCCATCGGGCCGAGCGACCCGCAGGACTGGCAGCGTGCGGTCGCCGTGCTCAGGTCGACGGCGAACAGCTCGCGCAGTGGACCGTCGAGCATGTTGCCGTCCACGTAGGACATGTCGGTCATCGGGCCTCCTCGGAGGTTCAGGCGGTCGGGCCGAACCGTTCGGTGCGTACCCGTCGGCTCTGGTGACCCAGGCCCACCAGCAGGTCCGCCACGGTCTCCACGAAGCCGGTGGGGCCGCAGACGTAGCAGCGCGGTTCGAGATCGGGTGGCCAGCCGTGGGTGTTCACGTCCGCCAGGCCGATCCGGTGCGGCGTGCCCCGCCACCCGTCGGGCGCCTCCCGGGTGTACACGTACGCCACGTCCAGGCCGTGGTCGTCGCGGGCCCGGCGGCGCAGCTCGTCGGCGTAGATGACGTCGGCCGGGGTGCGCACGGAGTAGATCAGCCGGAACGGTGTCCGGCTGCCGGCGTCCCGCCGCGCCCGGATCATCGCCATCAGCGGCACCACCCCGGAGCCGCCGCCGACCAGCAGCACCGGCGCGGTCTCGTCGGTCCGCCAGACGAAGTACCCGCCGAGCGGGCCACGCAACTCGATCAGGTCGCCCTCGGCGTAGGTGTCCAGCAGGTACGGCGACACCTCGCCGTCGTCCACCCGCTGCACGGTCAGCGCGATCCGGTCGCCGTCGGCCGGGGCGGCCAGCGAGTACGACCGGGCGGCCTGGTAGCCGTCCTCGGCGGTCAGCCGGATGTCGACGTGCTGCCCGGCCAGGTGCGCGGGCCAGCCGGGCGCCTCCAGGACCAGGGTGTGGGCGGACGGGGTCTCGACCCGGCGCTCCACCAGCCGAGCCACCCGCCACGTCAGCGGCGCGCTCAATCGCCGGCGTAGCGCTGTTCGCGCCACGGGTCGCCGTAGTCGTGGTACCCGGCGGTCTCCCAGAAGCCCGGCTTGTCGTCGACGAGCAGGCGCATCCCGCGCACCCACTTCGCCGACTTCCAGAAGTACAGGTGCGGCACCAGCAGCCGGGCCGGGCCGCCGTGCTCGGCCGGGAGCGGCGCACCGTCGTACGTGTGCACCACCCAGGCCCGTCCGCCGCGCAGGTCGTCCAGGGGCAGGTTGGTGGTGTAGCCGCCGTAGGAGTGGGCCAGCGCGTACCGGGCGCTGGTGTCGACGCCGTCGAGCATCGTGTCCAGCGAGACGCCCTGCCAGCTGGTGCCGAGCTTGGACCAGTGGGTGACGCAGTGGATGTCGACCGTCGGCGTCTCCTGCGGCAGGCCGAGCATCTCGTCCCAGGTCCAGCGGTACTCGACGCCGGTCTCGGTGCTGAGCACGAACTCCCAGGTGTCCAGCGGCACTCTCGGCGTCGGGCCCGCCGAGAGCACCGGGAAGTCCTCCGTCAGGTACTGACCAGGCGGCAGCTCCGGCCCGCTCGCGCGGGGCCGGCCCTGGAAGCCCGGTGACACGATTCCCACCCGTCAGTCGTACCACCGTCGACGTCGCGGGTGGGGCCGTTCGGCCGTACCCCTGCCCGGACGGGGCGGGGTGCCCAGCCGGCGGCAGCCGCGGTGGCCGCCGCCGGCGCAGGCGGCTCACCGTCGTTCGGCGACGACCTCGCGCTCCCCGGGAGCCCGGTCGCGGGTGGCCCGCAGGCTGGTGACGGTGACGACGACCAGCACGCCGATGATCACGCCGAGGGAGGCCAGGGTCGGGATCTCCGGTACGCCGGACCAGATGCCGTGCGCCCAGTGCAGGCCGAGCTTCACGCCGATGAAGGCGAGGATGATCGCCAGGCCGTAGCTGAGGTGCACCAGCCGGCTCAGCGCGGCGTGCAGGACGAAGTAGAGCGCGCGCAGGCCGAGCAGGGCGAAGGCGTTGGTGGCGAAGACCAGGTACGGGTCCTCGGTGATGCCGTAGACGGCGGGCACCGAGTCGACGGCGAAGACGATGTCGGTCGCCAGCACCGCCACCACGACCAGGGCGAACGGGGTGAGCGCCCGGCGGCCGTGCTGCCGGACGGTCATCCGGGTGCCGTGGTAGTCGTCGACCACCGGCATCACCTTGCGCAGCAGCCGTACCGACCGCATCTTGTTGATGTCGACCTCCTGCTCGTGCCCGGAGAGGGCGTCGCGCAGCAGCTTGATCGCGGTGACGACCAGGATGAGGCCGAAGAGCAGGAAGGCGAAGTCGAGGGTCTTCAGGGCGGCGGCGCCGAGGGCGATGAAGACCGCACGCAGCACCAGCGCCCCGGCGATGCCGTAGAGCAGCACCCGCTGGGCCAGCGCCGCGGGCACGGCGAACGCGGCCAGCAGCAGCATGAAGACGAAGAGGTTGTCGACCGAGAGGGACTTCTCGACCAGGTAACCGGTCAGGTACTCCACGCCCTGCTGCGAACCGAACCGCGACCAGATCCAGACCCCGAAGGCCAGCGGCAGCGCCACGTAGAAGGCCGACCAGCCCAGCGCCTCCCGCATCGACACCTCGTGCGGGCGCCGGGTCACCAGGAAGTCCAGCACCAGCAGCGCGAGCACGCCGACGATGGTGACGGTCCAGAGGGTGGGCGAGCCGACCGACGACAACTCGGCGGCAGACAGGTACGACAATTCGCTCATGGAGCCTCCTCGAACACGGTGACATGCTCGAGGTCTCCTTCACCCGCTGTTTCGCGGGCAACCACCCGAGGCGTGCCGGGACGCCGTATTGACCGGAATGGCTCGTGGGAAGTACTCCCCTCGTGCGACAAGGTTAGGTCACGCTCATTCCGTCCGCCAAGTCCTGCCGGGGCTGGTTGCCCTGACCAACCACTGTGCGCCGGCCCTCCGACGGGGATCGCGACGGGACGCGGGGACCCGGTGGGGCCTATCGTGACGCGATGACCGACGACGCCCCCACCACCCCGGTCGGCCCCCTCACCGGCGTCCGCGTGATCGAGCTGGCCGGCATCGGCCCCGGCCCGTTCACCGCGATGATGCTCGCCGACCTCGGCGCCGACGTGGTCCGGGTGGACCGCACCGTCCCGGCCGACTTCACCGGCCCCCCAGAGGACCTGCTCAACCGCAACCGCCGCTCGCTGGCCGTGGACCTGAAGTCCGACGCCGGGCGCGAGGTGGTGCTCGCCCTGGTGCGCGACGCGGACGCCCTGATCGAGGGCTACCGGCCCGGGGTGACCGAACGCCTCGGCCTCGGCCCGCAGGAGTGCCTGGCCGTCAACCCGCGCCTGGTGTACGGGCGGATGACCGGCTGGGGCCAAGACGGCCCGTACGCGCACGCCGCCGGCCACGACATCGACTACCTGGCGCTGACCGGCGCGCTGCACGGCATCGGCCGGGCCGGGGAGCGCCCGGTGCCGCCGATCAACCTGCTCGGCGACTTCGGCGGCGGCGGCATGATGCTGGCCCTCGGCATCGTCGCCGCCCTCTACGCCGTCCGCGCCGGCGCCCCCGGCCAGGTGGTCGACGCCGCCATCGTGGACGGCGTGTCGGTGCTCAGCACCCAGGTCCACGCGCTGCGCCGATTCGGCATGTGGCAGGACGGGCGCGGGGTCAACCTGCTCGACGGCGGCGCGCCGTTCTACGACACGTACGAGTGCGCCGACGGGCGGCACCTGGCGGTCGGGGCGCTGGAGCCGCGCTTCTACGACGAGCTGGTCCGGCTCACCGGTTTCCCGCTCCCCGGCGACGAGGCCCTGGACCGGCACGACCCGGCCAACTGGCCGGCGCTGCGCGAGGCGTGGGCGCGGCTGTTCCGTACCCGCACCCGGGACGAGTGGACCGAGCTGCTGGCCACCTCGGACGCCTGCGCGGCGCCGGTGCTGGACTGGCGCGAGGCGCCGGAGCACCCGCACCTGCGGGCGCGCAGCACGTTCGTGACGCACGACGGGGTGGTGCAGCCCGCGCCCGCGCCCCGGTTCTCCGCCACCCCCACCTCGGTGCGCCGGCCCCCGCCCCGGCCCGGTGAACACACCGACGAGCTGCTGGCCGAGGCCGGCTTCGACGCCGAACGGATCGCCGCCCTGCGGGCCGCCGGCGCGGTGACCTGAGCCCGCCGATCCTTCGCCTGCGCCGGTCAGGCGCGGCGCAGCACGCTCGCGCCCGGGGTGAGCGCCGGCTCCACCATCTCCCGGTAGTCGCGCGGCAACTGCGTCACCAGGTCGTCGAACTCACCGCCGGTGACCGCCTCCCGCAGGGTGCAGAAGACCGCCTGGACGGCCTTGCGGGCCGCCGTCTCGTCGACCCCGGCCCGCTGCCCGACCCGCGCGACGAACTCGGCGGCGCCGAAACGCTGCGCCGCCTCCAGGCTGGGACTGGGCTTGACGACCAGCTGCAACGGGGTGGGCAGCTGGGTGGCGAGGTCGAGCATCTCACCCCCGGTCAACCGCTCGGCGAGGGTCTCCAGCGTCGCGTGGGTCAGCTCCACGGCCCGCTCGGAGCCGGTCCGGGTCCGCCGGGCGACCTGGTCGACGAAGGTGTCGTAGTTCATCGGGGCTCCCCCTTCGGCGTCGGAGGGGACGCGTACCCGGCCCGGGCCACCGGAAACGACCGCGATTACCCGGCGGGTGGGTGCGTGACCCGGGGCCAGACGGGTAACCGCCGCCGGTCGTGACCGGATCGAGGCGGCGAGGGAGCTCACGCCATGGCGAGTTACACCGACGTCCTGCAGTACCTGTCCAGCCTGGACTACCCGGCGGAGAAGGACGACGTGGTACGCGAGGCCGAACGGGAGGGCGCCCCGCCGGAGGTGCTCAAGGCGCTGCGCGCGCTGCCGCCGGTGGACTACGCCAACGGCAACGAGGTGGCGCGTTCCGCCGGCATCGACGCCGCCCCGGAGCTGAGCCGGTCGCAGCGGGCCGCCCAGGCCCGGGAGCCGCACACCCGCGTCTCGCAGCACCTGCGCCGCATCTGAACCGCCGACGCGCGGTTGCGGGCAGCCGCCGGGTCGCCGAGGAGCGGCCCGGGACCGCGCGCATGCCGGGCCGCACACCCCGGCCGCGTCCAGCTGACCGAGACGGGCGTGGGCGGGCTCCGCGCCGGCGGGCCGTTCAGCCGCGCCGGTCTGCCCCGGCCTGCTCCACTGCGGCTGGGACGCCGTGGCGGTGGGCCGGCTCCCGCTCGTCCGGCGGACGCTCTGCCTGCTGGACGCCCCCCGCACGCGGCGCCGAGGGGTGTACGACGACCCGGACCCGGCGGCCCGGGACGTCCTGCTGCTAACCGCCTGCCAATCTGCCGGCGGTCGCGCTGGTGCCGACCGGCGCGTGTGTACGCGCAGCCGGGCCTACCGGGATGCCTTCAGCGCGTCGGCCATGGTCCGCGTGCTGCTGTCCTGGTGCATGATGCCCACGGTCTACACCGGCCAGTCTCGGACACCGACCCGCGACGCCCGGAAACAGGCGGGCGCCCCGGGTCACGAACCGCGACCTGGGGCGCACGCGTACCTGTCCCTGGCGGGTCCACGCCCGAACCGGGTCGCGTACCGCCAAGCGGTGGATGTTCGCCCGAACCGGGCGGGCATCGCTGCCACGATCATCATACGATACGACATCACCCGTACGGCTGATTTTGCCGAGAGTGTGGGCCAGCGCACCCACGCTCAGCGGGTCACCTCGGCGTACCGCTGCTCCAGATCCACCCGGGCGAGGGCGCCCACCAGCCAGGCCAGCCGCTCCGACTCGCCGCTGCCGGCCAGCTCGGCCAGGTCGTCGGCGGAGCGGCCGAGCCCCAGCCGGCGGGCGGCGGTCAACGCCCGCTTGTCGGCCACCGGTGCGACCTCCCGCCACAGCGCCTGCGTCTCGCGCAGGAACAGGTCGACCACCTGGTCGTCCACCCCGGGCAGGGTGGTCAGCAGCTCCCGTTCCCGGCCCGGGTCGTGCCCTGCCGACGCGCGCAGCCGGCGCAGGTCGCCCCGGTACCGCTCGACCACCACGCGGGCCAGGTCGCCGAGAAGGTTGGCCAGCTCGTCGACGTCGCCGCGCTGACCGGCCTCGCGCAGTACGCGCACCCGGTCGGCGTGCAGCGAGCGGGCCAGCCGGGCGGCGCTGTCCCACCCGCTGTCGGGCAGGGCGTGGGCGCTGTCCAGGGCCCGCCGGAAGTCACCCCGGCGAGCCAGCAGCACCGCCAGGCAGAGCAGCTGGAACAGGCTCGACGGGTTGTTGGTCACCCGGAAGCCGTACTGCTCGGCGAAGCCACGACCGTCACCGGCGAGCCGCCGTACCAGCCGCTTCCTGTCCTCTGTCGTCACACTGCGGGTCATGCCCCGCGACTACCCGCCCGGCCGGTGGACACGCCTGCCGGTCAGCCGCGGACGTCACCTCGCCGGTCGCGCGCCTTGAGCCGGGTCGTCGGCATCTCCGGGGCGGGCAGCGGCGGCGCGGCGTCGTCGGCGACCACGCCGAACCGCCGGCCGGCCATCCAGTCCTCCCGGGCGGTCGCCACCTCCTCGTGCGACCGGCCGACGAAGTTCCACCACATCACCAGGGGCTCCTCGAACGGCTCGCCGCCGAGCAGCATCAGCCGGCTGCCCGCATCGGCCCGCAGGTCCAGCCGGTCCCGCCCGGCACCCAGATAGAGCAGCGCGCCCGGGGCCAGGTCCACGCCGTCGACCTGCGCGGCCCCGGACATCGCCAGCAGGCCGTACTCGAAGTCGGGTCGCAGCGGCAGCGTCGCCTGCGCGGTGCCGCGGGCCTCGAGCTGCGCGCCGAGCAGCGGGGTGTGCACCACGGCCGGCGAGCGCTCGCCGCGCAGCTCGCCGACGAGGAGGGTGAGGTCCAGCTCGCCGTCGCGCCAGCGGGGCAGATCGGCGTGGTGGGCGAAGTCGGCAGCGCCGGCCCGCGCCGGATCCGGCAGCGCCACCCACAGCTGCACGCCGTGCATGACCGGCGGATGCGTGGCCGGCGACCGTTCCGAGTGGGCGATGCCGTGGCCGGAGGTCATCACGTTGAGCTGACCGGGGCGGATCGGCTGGACGTTGCCGAGGCTGTCCCGGTGCACGATCTCTCCGTCGAGCAGCCAGGTGACCGTCTGCAGGCCGGTGTGCGGATGCGGCGGCACCTCCATGCCCGGCCGCTCGGCGACGTCGTCCGGGCCGAAGTGGTCGACGAAGCACCACGCCCCGACCAGCCGGCGCTGCCGCTGCGGCAGCAGCCGCCGCACGGTCGTGTAGCGCCCGAGCGGCACGTCGTGACCGGGCAGCAGCACGCTGCCCGGATCGACCGGGGCCACGCCGGGTGGTCGGGTCTGTGCCGGCAACGATTCGGTACGGTCCACGGCCCGACTCTATGCCGCCCACGGCCCCGCCCGCCCAGGGTGGCCCGGTTCGCCCCTCATCGAGCCCATGACCTGCACGGATGCCGCCGCTGTGCCACCGTGATCGTCGTTCGGCCGGCCCGCGCGGCGCCCGCCAGCCCGGCACCCGGGAGCCGCTACTCCGCGCGGACGGTGACGCGGTTGGCGCCGCCGACCAGGTCGACGTAGACCCGGTGGACCGAGCGGTCCCAGTTCGGCGAGCTGATGATCTCCCCGGTGGCGACCCCGTCGCGCCGGTCGTCGTACACGGTGACGCCACCGGCACCGACGGCGGCGCGGACCCGCACCGGAGGGCCACCCGGCGTTCGGATCGTGAACTGGTTGACCCCACCGGTCATCCGTACCGTCAGGGTGCCGACGGTGGGCGGCAGGTCGAGATCGACGCGGGCCGCGCCGCCGATCAGGTCCACCCCGGCCAGCCGGGCCCGCCCCAGGTCGAGCTGGTGCGCGCTGACCCCGCCCACCAGGCGCAGCCGCCACACCAGGCGGGCGTTGAGCACCACGTCGACGGAGCCGTTCCCGGCCCGGCCGCTGTCGGCCAGGCGCAACCGCACCCGGTCCCCGAGCACCTCGGGCCGGGGCACGACCGCGGAGTCGCCCGGGCTGCTGATCCGGTAGAGCTCCTCGCCGAGGTCCTCGGTACGCAGCCGGAACGCGCTCACCCCGTCGGCCAGTTCGAACGTCGCCCGGCGGCGACCGGCCACCGGCGCGGTGAGCGCCTCCTCGGCGGCCGCCTCGGCCGCCCCCGCGCCGCCCGGCTCGGCGGCGAAGGTGACCGAGGGCGGCGCCGCCCCCCGGCCACCGGAGAACGCCACGCCCAGCCGGTCCGGGTTGGCCAGGGTGACGGTCACCGCGAGCGCGCCGAGCGCCAGCACCACGATCGCGGCGGCGGTCAGCAGCCGGGTACTGCGCGGCCAGGCCGGGCGGTCCGGCGGTGGCTCGCCGGCCGGCTCGCCGGTCACCACCACGATCGGTTCGGGCCGCTCCCCCGCAACCTCGACGGCCGGTTGCTCGCTGTCCGTCGTCGGACGGTCGTGCCGGTCCGCGTCCGCCATGTGCTCCCCCTTCACGGTCCCCGCCCGGCAGTACGTAACCCGACGCGAATCGGATCACTCCCCCGCGAGGTACCCGCTTCCACCCGGCCCCCGCCCTCGCCCTCGCCCCGGTGATCCGGCTTGGTCGGGTGTGGTCCGCTGAGATCTTGGACAGTTGCCGTTCGGACGGAACGGCAACTGTCCAAGATTGGCTCGGACGAGGGTTCGTTTCGGAGCCGGAAACGAAACAGCGCTGGCCGGCACCCCGTTCATGGGGTGCCGGCCAGCGGGTCGGTCAGGTGTGGTCAGTTGTTCCAGTGCTGGGCGACGAGGTCGGCGGCCTGCTTCTCCCACTGCGCGTAGTGGAAGGGGTAGGCCGAGACCTGCACGGTCTGGGCGGCCTCGGTCAGCGGCATGTCCTGCCACCCGTCGACCTGCTTCAGGCCCTTCAGGAACGCCTTGGTCGAGTACTCGGGGTCGGTGATCTGCTCCACCGTGCCCCAACCGCTGGAGGGACGCTGCTGGAACAGGCCCTGCGAGTCGTGATCGTTGCGCTCACCCAAGTGGCCGAGGTTCTCCAGCTTCGACTCCTGCAGCGCGGTCGCGATCGCGACCACGGCCGCCCGCTCGTCCATGTCCGACTTCTTCGTCGCGGCGATGATCGCCTTCACATTCTTGACCTGCTCGTCGTTGAGGTCGATGCGCGACTGCTTGCCCTGCACACCATGCGGAATCAGCTTCTTGTCGGCCTTGTCGGCCTGCACCACCGCCACCGCCTTCGCCTCCACCGTCGGCGCGGCGTGAGCCTCGGTCACCGGGCCGGCGAAGACGCCACCGGCGAAAGCCAGACCAGCGATACCCAGCACGCTCTTACGCAGAATGGTCGTGTTCATCAGGAAGCTCCTTCAGGGGGTCGGCACCCAGGCTCGACGGGGGGTCGAGCCGGGTGCAAGCACCACGAGCAGGCGCTCACACAGTTCACGGGGAAAGTCTTCGTCCGGCAGATCAACGCGAGCCGGGGGGCTCACGGCGCCGGGACCATGTGCAACGACCGGCCGCCCACCAACATTCCGGGGCTCACCACCCGCCGCCTGCCACGTCGCCGGGCCAGCCAGCGGGGTTGCTGCTGCGATCGTCCAGGTGATGTAACGACACCCGCCCGGCCGCCATTCCGCCCCCAGAGTGCCCCCGGTCACGGGACGGCCGGGCTTTCGACGGCCCAGACTGGGACATCGGATGGCCCAGGGCTCGGGCGTTCCCCGCGCGTCCCGCGCCGCGGCAACCCTCCCGAGTCCGATCCGGCTCGAACCGGGCACGCAGCACCGGCCCGAAGGAACGATCGCCGCCGCGGCCGACCCGGACATTCACCCCAGCGGTGACAACCGGGCCGTACAGGTCAGGTCAGTCGTCGCGCCGCCAGGAGGAGGCGCGGTACACCGTGCCCCGGCGCCCGCCCGTCTCGCCCACCTGCACCGGCCCGGCCGGCGGCACGGCGTCGAGCAGCGAGGCGGCGGAGGCGCGGGCCTGGCGGGCACGGCGGACGCGGGTGGCCACGAACCAGGCCGCGGCGGCCACGCAGGCGGCGATGACGAGTTTCTGGAACGACCCGACGTACGACTCGACGACGTGCCAGTTCTCGCCGAGCAGGTAGCCGGCCATCACGAAGGTGGTGTTCCAGATCAGGCTGCCCAGCATGGTGTACAGCAGGAAGGTGCCGATCGGCATCCGTTCCACCCCGGCCGGGACGGAGATGAGGCTGCGGAAGATGGGGATCATCCGGCCGAAGAACACCGCCTTGACGCCGTGCTTGAGGAACCATGCCTCGGTCCGGTCGACGTCGCTCAGTTTGACCAGCGGCAGCCGTGCCGCGATGGCGCGCATCCGGTCGCGGCCCAGGGCGGCGCCGATCAGGTACAGCACCCACGCGCCCGCCACCGAGCCGAGGGTGGTCCACAGGATCGCCCCGACGAGGCTCATCTTCCCCTGCGCGGCGGCGAAGCCCGCCAACGGCAGGATGACCTCGCTCGGGATCGGCGGGAAGAGGTTCTCCAGCGCCACGGCCAGCCCGGCCCCTGGACCGCCGAGCCGCTCCACCAGCCCGGTGACGTAGCCGACCAGCCCGTCCGCGGACGGTGCGGAGGCGGACACGGCCGTGCGGGGGCTGAGCGCGAGGGAGCCAGGGATCATGGGACAAAGTTACGAGGCGGTCGGCGCATCGACCACGCTTCCGCCCCGTCCGCGCGCCGATCCGGTGAAGGAGGCCTGTCGTGCGTACGCCGCTCACCCTCGCGGTCGCCCAGCCGCGCTGCGTCCCGTACGACGTCGCCGCGAACGTGGCGGCGCACGCCGCGCTGGTCCGCGCCGCCCACGCCCGCGTGGTGCTCTTCCCCGAGCTCTCGCTGACCGGGTACGAACTGGACGCCGCCCCGCTCGACCCGGCCGACGCCCGGTTGGCGCCGCTGGTCGAGGCGTGCGCCGCGACGGGCACGCTGGCCCTGGCCGGGGCGCCGGTCGGCGACGTCGACACCGCGTACCTCGGGATGCTGGCCGTGGACGCGGGCGGCGCGCGGGTGGCGTACCGGAAGATGTTCCTGGGTGGCGCGGAGGCCGCGCGGTTCGTCGCGGGCCGCGCTCCGGCGGTCGTCGAGGTGGACGGCTGGCAGCTGGGCCTGGCCGTCTGCAAGGACACCGGGGTGGTGGAGCACGCGGCGCGCACCGTGGCGCTCGGTGCCGACGCCTACCTGGCCGGGGTGCTGGAGGCTCCGGCGGACGCGGCGGTGCCGGACACGCGGGCCCGGCGGGTCGCCGCCGCGCACGGCGTCTGGGTGGCGACGGCGAGTTTCGCCGGGGCGTCCGGCAGTCACTACCCACACACTGCCGGCGGCTCCGGCGTGTGGCGGCCCGACGGCACGCCGGTGGCGCGCGCCGGCGCCACGCCCGGCGAGGTCGTCCGCGCCACGCTGCACTGACCGTCCGCGCCAGCAGCCGGGTCGGTCACCCGGTCGAGGCGCTGAGCGGGGTCAGTCGTCGCCGCGCAGGCGCGGCCAGCCGGCCAGCAGGTCGCGCAGGTCGGAGGCGGTGTCGTCGTCGATGCGGTCCTTCTCGACCGCCTCGGCCAGCCGGCCGGCCAGCTCCCGCAGCCGCTTGAGCCGCTCCTTGGGCTTGCCCTCCTCCAGCTCCCGGAGCGTCTCGCGCAGCTGGTCGGCGGTCCTCGGGTCGATGTCGCCGGCCGCCTCCGCCCGGTCGAGCAGTGCGGCGAACTCGTCGGCGAGCTGCCCCGCCGTGCGGGGGGCGGGCCGTTCGTCGCGCGACGGCGGGGCGCTGGACGGCTCCACCGGCGGGGTCGACTCCGGGCTGCTCTCCTCGACCGGGACGACGGGGGCGGCCGGGGTGCGGCGGTCCGGTCCGTCGCCCATGGCGAGCACGCCGACCGTACCCAGCAGCAGGGCGACACCGGCCGCGACGAGCACGCCCAGCGCCCGGTTCGGGCGGCGCGGCGCGGCGGCGACCGGGGGCGCGGAACGGCCGGCGGGCGGGCGGAGAACCGCCCCGGACCGGTCGATCAGGGTGGGCGAAGAGGTGGGCGTCGGCACCGTCGGCAGCAGCGCGGTGGGCGGATCGGCCGGTCGGCCGGCGCCGAGTCGGGCGGCGAGCTGCGCGGCGGTGGGCCGGCGGCTCGGGTCGACGGAGAGGCAGGCCATGGTGAGCTCGGCGATGTCCGCGGGCAGCCCGGGGATCCGCAGCGGCGGCACCGGCGTACGCCGCGCGTGTACCTCCAGGGCGTCCTCCCAGGTCTGCACCGGCAGCGGCGCCCGGCCGGTGAGCGTGCGGTAGAGCAGCGCGCCGAGGGCGTACACGTCGCTGGCCGGGTCCGGCGGGCCGGGTGTCAGCCGTTCCGGCGCGAAGTAGGCGGGGGTGCCCATCATCAGCTCACCGGTCTGCCCGGCGAGCGGGTGCCGGGGACCGGCGAGGGCGGCGATGCCGAAGTCGAGGACCTTCGCGCCGGTCTCGGTGAGCATGACGTTGCCCGGCTTGATGTCCCGATGCACCACGCCGATCCGGTGCGCGGCGGCGAGGGCGGCCGCCACCTGACCGGCGGTGCGCACCGCGTCCGGCCAGGCCAGCGGGCCGGCGGCGAGCCGGTCGGCGAGGCTGTGCCCCTCGACCAGCTCCATCACCAGGTACGGCACGACCAGGCCGCCGGACAGGGCCGCCTCGCCGTAGTCGTACACCTGGGTGACGTGCGGGTGGGTGAGCCGGGCGGCGGCCCGCGCCTCGCGCTGGATGGTGGCGCGCAGCTGCGGGTCGGCGGCGAGCTGAGCGACGAGGGCCTTGACCGCGACGGGGCGGTGCAGCACCTCGTCGTCGGCGCGCCACACCTCGGACATTCCGCCGAGGCCGATAGGCGCGCGCAGGACGTACCGATCGTGCAGGCGCGTGGCAGGCGTGAGCGACGACATGATGCTCCCAGTCTGCCCGGCCCGCCCGGTCGGACACCAACCGTCGTGCCCGGTTGGGCGTCGTCTGGCCGGAAAAGCACCCTACCGGGTGGCCTCGGCCACCCGGGTCAGGGGCGGCAGGTCGGGGCGGGCGCGGGTGCCGGCTCGGTGAGGTCGGCGAGCCGGCGCAGCGCGTGCGCGGCGGCGAGCCGGACGGGCGCGAGGCGGTGGCGGCGGACCGGGTCGGGACGTACCGGGGCGTTCGGGCGGGCCGAGTTGACGTGGCGGGTGACCGCGTCGATGGCGAGGGTGAAGCCGGTCGGCTGTTCCATGGTCAGCTCCTGGGTACGGGACGGGTGGAGGTGCGAACGACCAGTTCGGTGGGGAGCAGGATCTGCCCGGCGGCGTCGTCGGCCGGCGGGTCGAGCAGCAGCTCGGCGGCGATCCGGCCCTTCTCCTCGGCCGGTTGCCGGACGGTGGTGAGGCCGGCGGCGGCCGCTTCGGCGACGTCGTCGAAGCCGGTGACCGAGACCGTGGCGGCCCGCTCTCCGAGGGCGTCCAGGGCGCCGAGCGCGAGCACGTCGGAGGCGGCCAGCACGGCCGTCGGCGCTTCGTCGCCGGCGGCGAGGCCGGCGAAGAGGCCGGTGACGGCCTCGGCCCCGGCGGCGCGGCTGTTGCCGGTGGCGTTGAGCAGCGTGATGTCGGGCCAGTCGACGCCGACCGCGGCCAGGGCGTCGGCGAAACCGGTCAGGCGACCCCGGGTGGTGGGGTGCCGCGCGGCGTCGGCACCGGCCAGGTGCAGCAGCCCCGGTGGCGCGTCGGGCAGCACGGTGTCGGCGAGCAGCGCCACCCGGCGGTGCCCCAGGCCGACGAGGTGGTCGGCGGCGGACCGGGCGGCGGTTCGCTCGTCGATGCCGACGTACCGCTCGGCGCCGGGGTCGGCGGGGGGCGCGGTGGTGACGAAGGGCAGCCCGCGACCGCGGATCACCTCCAGGGCCCAGTCCTCGTCGGCGACGCAGTAGACGCAGAACCCGTCGACGGCCGCGTTCTCCACGGCCTTCCTGGCCTGGCTCTCCCCGGTGGGCAGCGGCACGAGCAGCAGGCTGGTGCCGTGCCGTTCGGTCGCCGCGGCGACCCCGGCCAGGAACCGGACGGCGAACGGGTCGGTGAAGGCGTACGACAGCTGCGAGGTGAACAGGACGCCGATCGCGCCGGCGAAGCCCCGCCGCAGCGACCGCGCCGTCGGGTTCGGGCCCGGGTAGCCGAGCTGTCGGGCGGTGTCGAGGATCCGGGTGCGCAGCGCCGCCGAGAGCTGGTCGGGACGGGCGTAGGCGTTGGAGACGGTGCTGCGGGACACCCCGACCGCGGTGGCCACGTCCTGCAGTGTCGGTCGCACCCGGACCCCCTTCTGGATCGATTCAGTCTGGATCGATTCAGAGACTAACCGGACCGGCTCGGCACGGTCAAGGGAATCGGACACCGCACGACGAACGGCGTCGGCCGCAGCCGACGCCGTCGCTCAGGAGACCGGGCTCAGGGCTTTCGGGCGACCCCGCCGTACATGCTGACCTCGACCACGGAGGGGCGCGGCTGCGGCTCGGCGTCGGCCCGCCACTCGGCCACCGAGCAGAGGCCGGGCTCGACCAGTTCCAGCCCCTCGAAGAAGCCGGTGAACTCGTCGAGGGTGCGCAGGTTGATCACGCCGTGCGGGCCGCCGCCCCGGGCCGCCGCCTTGGCCTCCTCGGCGACCGCCGGGGGAAGGTACTCGTGGGTGGCGTGCGACGCGGCGAGGTAGCTGCCCGACGGCAGCGCCTCGAGCAGGCGGCGCACCACCGCGTACGGGTCGTCGGTGTCGGGGACGAAGTGCAGGATCGCCACCAGCATCAGCCCCACCGGCCGGGACAGGTCGATGGTGCGCAGCAGGTCCGGGTGGCTCAGGATCTTCTCCGGGTCACGCAGGTCGGCGTCGATGTAGGCGGTGGCGCCCTCGGGCGAACTGGTCAGCAACGCCCGGGCGTGGGCCAGCACGATCGGGTCGTTGTCGACGTAGACCACCCGCGCCTCCGGCGCGACCGCCTGGGCGACCTCGTGGGTGTTGTCGGCGGTCGGGATGCCGGTGCCGATGTCGAGGAACTGCCGGATCCCGGCCTCACGGGCGAGGTGGCGGACCGCCCGCTGGAGGAAGCGCCGGTTCTCCAGGGCGCTGGTCCGGATGGTCGGGAACCGGGCCGCCATGGCGTCGCCGGACTCCCGGTCGGCCTGGAAGTTGTCCTTGCCGCCGAGCCAGTAGTTGTAGCGCCGGGCGGGGTGCGCCACCGAGGTGTCGATCCGGTCGCTCGGATGGGCGGATTGCGTGGTGGTGCCCGGGGCATCGGTGGTCACAGTCGCCTCCATGACTCTGCGCCATCGAGGCGATGGCGTCCGTCCACTGTCGCCGGTCGCACCCATGGTAGAGGCATCCGGGGGCGCGGCGGCGCCCCGGGCGACGGTCAGGCCGGATAGAGCTCGTCGCGGAGCCGGGACAGGATCTCCGGCGTGCGCTCGGGCGGCGCCGCCTCGACGCAGAGCCGCTCCATGGCCACCGCGTAATAGTCGAGGTCCTCGCGCTTGTCGAGGTAGATCGCGCTGGTGAGCTGCTCGATGTAGACGATGTCGGGCAGGTCGTCGTCACCGAAGCGCAGGATGGTGAACGCCCCGCCGGCGGCGGCGTGTCCGCCCGCGGCGAACGGGATGATCTGGAGTCGCACGTGCGCCGACCGGGTGGCCTCGATGAGGGCGTCGAGCTGACCGCGCATCACCTGCGGCCCGCCGATCGGCCGGCGCAGCGCGGCCTCGTCGACCACGGCCCACAGCTGCGGCGGCGCGGCCCGGCGCAGCAGCTCCTGCCGCCGCAGCCGCAGCTCCACCCGCCGGTCGACGTCCTCGGCGGAGGCGTTGCGGTGACCGAGCAGGACGACGGCGCGGGCGTACCCGGCGGTCTGCAGCAGGCCGGGGACGAACTGCACCTCGTAGGTCCGGATCAGCGAGGCGGCGGCCTCCAGGCCGAGGTACGACTGGAACCAGCTGGGCAGCACGTCGCCGTACCGGTGCCACCAGCCGGGACTGTTGGCGTCGCGGGCGAGTTTGAGCAGCGCCTCCCGCTCGTCGGCGGCGCTGACGCCGTAGAGGGTGAGCAGGTCGGCGACATCGCGCTCCTTGAAGCCGACCCGGCCCAGCTCCATCCGGCTGATCTTGGATTCGGAGGCCCGGATCTCCCAGCCGGCGCCCTCGCGGGAGACTCCGCTGGCCTCGCGGAGGCGGCGCAGCTGGGCGCCGAGCAGCATGCGCAGCACGGTGGGCCCGGTGGCCGGACCCCCCTCTGCGGTAGCCATCGTCACGTCGCCCTCCGCCCGCTCGCCGCACGCCGGCCGGACGCCCCCACCTCCGGCCGACGTGTAAGCATGCCATGGACCGAGGGTGAGATGAACTCCTCCGCGCGGACGAGGTCGTCCCGTCGGCGGGACCGGCGCTCAGTCGATCAGGTGGTCGAAGTCGCCGTCGCGGGCACCGAGGACGAACGCCGCGATCTCGTCCACGGTGTAGATCAGCGCGGGCCCCTCGGGGTGGCGGGAGTTGCGTACCGCGATGCCCGCCCGGCCGGGCAGCTCGGCCAGCTCCACGCAGTTGCCGCTCGGGTTGCTCCGCCGACTCTTCTGCCACCGCAGCTCGGGGAGCTGGGTGACGGGTACGCCGTTCTCGGGCTGCTGCATGTGGGGTCTTTCTGTTGTGGAGCCGCCCGGTGTCGCAAGTGGACGTTTCGCGGCGAGCGGGCGGCAACGCCGGATCGGGCCGTGCTGCACGTGCATCTGCTATTGCATCTGCATTGGACAGCGAGCATGATAACGCACGTGCGCGGTACCCATCCGTTCACGTAGGGTTACCCCCGACCCGGGCAGCCACCGGGGAGACGACGGCCGGGCGGCGCGCCCGGGCCGGCGCCCCGGGCCGTCCGCCGACGCCGCGAGGGAGGTCTCGTGCCGGATCCGTTGAGCGTCGCGTCCGGCATCTCCGCGGCGGGTGCGCTGGTCTCGGTGTGGCAGCTGCGCCGCCGGGCGCTGCGGGCGGAGGCGGAGATCGAGCACCTGCAGGCGGAACTGGCCGCGGAGCGGCACGCCGCCAGCCACGACCCGCTGACCGGCCTGCCCAACCGGCGCGCCTTCCACCAGATCGCCGCCGCCCTGCTCACCAGCGCCGGGGGCCGGCCGCTGATCGCCGTGGTGCTCGACCTCAACGACTTCAAGCAGGTCAACGACCGCTACGGGCACGCCGCCGGCGATCAGGTGCTGATCAGCGTGGCGCAGCGCCTCACCGCCTTCGCCGGGGACAACCTGGTCGCCCGGCTCGGCGGTGACGAGTTCGCCGGGCTGTTGCGCAGCCCGGCGGTCGACCGGCGCTGGATCGACCACGCGACCCGGCGGCTCTGCGAGGCGATGGCCGCGCCGATCCCGCTCGGCGGGCGCAGCGTACGGGTCACCGCGTCGGTCGGCCTGGCCCCGGTCAGCGGCCCCACTCAGCTGGCCGAGGCGCTCTGCGCCGCCGACGCGGCGATGTACCGGGCGAAGGGCGTGACCGGCCGGCGGTCCCCCCGGCAACTCCTGGACGCCCCGCGCCTGGCCGAGTGCTGAGCACCCGCGGCGGGGTCGCTCAGACCTGGGTGGTCAGGTACTTCTCCAGCGCCCGGTACGACTCGCGCGCCCCGTCCGCCATGCCCGCGCCCACCATCGCGTCCCGGGCGGCCGTGCTGTCGAAGCGGGTCGTGCCGGTGACCACGGTGCGGCCGTCCTGCTCGGTGAAGACGAGCGTCTCCACGGCCACCTGACCGGGCGCGCCCTCGAACTCGAAGGTCTGCACGATCCGCTCCGGCGCCTCGATCTGGAGGAACTCGCCGTGGAAGGCGTAGGCGTTGCCGTCCGGGGCGTGCTCGACGAACCGGTACCGGCCGCCCACCCGGAGGTCGATCTCCACGTCGAGCGGGTTGCCCCGGCCCCACCACCGCGCCAGGTGCGCGGCCTCGGTGTGCGCGGCCCAGACCAGCTCGCGGGGCGCGTCGAGGACCCGGGTCAGCACCACCTCCCGGTCGGTGGGCAGCGCGACGGTCAGGTCATCGGTCGGGTTCATGGCTGTTCTCCTTCAGCTCTCGCAGGTAACCGTCCAACGTGTCGTACCGGTCGTCCCAGAGCCGGCGGTACTGATCGACCCACTCGGCGAGGACGCGCAACGCGGCCGGCTCGATCCGGCACCGCCGCCACTGCGCCTCGCGGGTACGCACGATCAGCCCCGCCGCCTCCAGCACGTTCAGGTGCTTGGAGACCGCCTGCATGGAGATCGGGAAGGGCGCGGCCACCTCGTTGACCGTCGCCTCGCCGGCGGCCAGGCGGGCCAGGATGGCCCGTCGGGTCGGATCCGCGAGGGCCGCGAAGACGGCGCCGATCTGATCTGCTGAGGTCACTGTAATCAACCACCTGGCTTATAAACCGATAAGTTGAATGTACTCGTCAGCGGTGCCCTGTCAAGGACGTTCGCGGAAATCAGCGGAGCCGGCCGCCGCGGGTCAGCGCCAGCCGTAGCCGGCCCGCAGGGCCTGCCCGATTCGGTCGAAACGGCGCCGGTCCAGCACCGCGCCCTCGCGGCGGATGCTGTCCTCGCGCATGGTGAGCACCCGGTCCAGGCGTACCCAGCTCGGGCGCTGGTCACGGTCCCACTCCCCCGGGCCGAGCGCCAGCCAGTGCCGCTGACCGTCGCGCTCGCTCTGGCTGGAGAGCATCAGTCCGAACAGCGTGCGGCTGTGCCGCCCGACCACCAGCACCGGGCGGTCCTTGCCCTGCCGGGGGTCGTCCTCGTACGGCACCCAGGTCCAGACGATCTCGCCCGGGTCGGCCTGGCCGTCCGGCTCCGGGGCGTACGTCAGCTCCCGGCGCTGCAACGCGCCGACCTGGCGTCGACGGGCCACCTGGGCCGGGATCCGGCCGCCGGTGCCGGCCGGCGCGGCGGCACCCGGGGTCACCCGGCCGAGCCGGGCCACGACGTTCCTCAACAGACCTGCCACGGGCGGCAGCCTAACCCCACCGCCACCGCAGCACCCGGCTGGTGGGCGAGGATGGCCTCAGCGATCGTGGGCGGGTGGTCCGGTTTCCCTCGTCGTGGCCGTCGGCCACGACGACCCCCCTGCCACCGGTCGACGCGCGTCCGAGGAGAAACATGATCGAACTGCCGGGAGACCTGCCGGTCGTCGAGCGCACCGCCGTGCGGCTGGTGGTGCGCGACACGCGGGACCGCGTCCTGCTCTTCCACACCCGCGACCCGGACCATCCGCGCCTGGGCACCTGGTGGGAGCTGCCGGGCGGGGGGACGGACCCGGGCGAGACGTACGCCGAGACGGCGGTGCGGGAGCTGCGCGAGGAGACCGGCTTCGTGGTCACCGCCGCCCAGCTCGGCCCGCCGTCCTGGCGGCGGCGGGCCAGCTTCGTCCACCGCCAGCGCCGGCACCTGCAGGACGAGGTGGTGATGACGGTACGGCTCGACGCCGTCGCGCCGGAGATCGACGGCGCCGAGCGGCTGGACTACGAGGTGGAGGACTACTTCGGGTTCCGCTGGTGGACGGTCGACGAGGTGGTCGGCAGCGGCGAACGCTTCTACCCGGGGCGGCTGCCGGAGCTGCTCCCCCGCCTCCTCGCCGGCGAGGAGATCGACGAGCCGTTCGAGCTGTGGTCCTGACCGGGGTGCCGGTCCGGCCGGGGATGGGCACAGTGGAGACATGACGACGACCCTGCACACTCCGCTGGCCCGCTACGCCGCCCGGCTGCACGCCGAGGCCGGCGACCGGCACCACGTCGCCTCGCCGCTCGGCGCCTGGCTGCTGCTGGCACTGGCCGCGCCGGCCGCGACCGGCCCCGCGCGCAACGAGCTGGAGGAGGTCCTGGGCTTACCCGCGCCCACCGCGGCGGCGCTGGCCGCGGCCCTGGTGGACCGGCCGCACCCGCTGGTGCCGTCGGCCACCGCCGTCTGGCACCAGGCCGGTCAGGACACGGCGAAGCTGGCGGACTGGCGGGCCGGGCTGCCCGGCATCACCACGACCGGGCCGCTGCCGGACCAGCCGGGGCTGGACGCCTGGGCCCGCGAGCACACCCTCGGGCTGATCGACCGGTTTCCGCTGACCCGGTCGGCGGACGTGCTGGTGGCGCTGGCCAGCGCCCTGGCCACCCGGATCTCCTGGGCCGACCCGTTCGACCTGGCACCGGCCGGGCAGCTCGGGGCCGGCAGCGCCTGGGCCGGCCGCCTCGACCGGGTGCTGCGAACCCCCGCGCACGGTCACCGGGCCTGGATCGCCGCGACCGGCCCGGCCGGCGACGTCGCCGTGCACGCCGCGCCGGCCGTCGAGCGCGACGGGGCGGGGCTGGTGGTGGTGTCGGTCGCCGCCGACCCGTCGGTGCCCGCCGCCGAGGTGCTCGCGGCCGCGTACGAGGTGGCCGCCACGGCGGCCGACGACCGGGCGCCGGCCGGCCGCCGCGCGCTGTTCGACCTGCCGCTCGGCGACGGGCCGGCGTGGACGCTGCGGGAGGAACGGGTACGGACCACCGCCCGAAACGGCCGGGAGGAGCGTCACACGGCGGTGCTGCCCTGCTGGTCGGCGCGGGACGAGCACGACCTGACCGCTCCCGCGCTGGGCTTCCCCGCCGTGGTCCGCACACTGGGCGGGCTGCTCGGCGAGGCGGACCTGCGGCTGGAGGCGAGGCAGGCGGCGATGGCGCGCTACGGCCGGTACGGCTTCGAGGCGGCCGCGGTGACCGCCGCGTTCGCGCTGGCCAGCCTCCCCCCGGAGGGCGTCGCCCGCACCGCGGAGCTGCGCTTCGGTCACCCGTACGCGGTCGTCGCGGTGGCCACCGACCGCGTCGGCGGGCCGTGGCACGGGGTGCCGGTCTTCTCCGCCTGGGTGGCCGAGCCGGAGGAGCCGGCGGCGACGGACCTGGCGGACCCGCCCGCGGAGTTCTGACCCGGCGACCGCCCCGACGGGCCGGCGTGGGCCCCCTGCTCCAGAGGGCCCACGCCGGGTCACGCCGCGACCGGCTCCCGCTCCTGCGCCGCCGCCCGCTCGGCGAGCCGCCGCCGGCGCTCCTGCGCACCGATCAGGTCGTCGGGCAGCGAGTCCGGCACCTCGATGTCGAAGCGGCGCAGCATCCGGATCGCGAAGCCGCCCAGGGTGATCAGGACCAGGGCCAGCCCGAAGCAGACGTACGCGAACCCGATGCCCCGGCCCGGGCCGGTGCCGATCACCGCGCCCACCGACCCGGCCAGCGAACCGCCCGGGGCGAGCATCGGCTCGAAGAGGCCGGTCGCCGCCGGGGCGAGCAGCGCGAAACCGATCGGCAGGGTCGACCAGGAGATGGTCTGGTTGAGGCTGAACACCCGGCCGTGGAAGCGCTGCGGCACCTTGACCTGCACGATGGTCGCGTAGATCGACTGCGCGGTGGTCATCGCCATGGCCAGCCAGAAGATGCCGACGCAGACCATGGTCACGGAGGCGTCCAGGCCGACCAGCACACAGCCGAGCGCGGTGCCGAGGTTGCCGACCAGCACGCCGACCATCCGCCGGCGCCGGGGCCCGCCCCACAGGGACATAAGCACGCCCCCGGCCACCGCGCCGCAGGCCTCGGCCAGGGCCACCTGCGCGACCTGGGTGGCGCTGCCGAAGGAGAGCACCAGCGGGGTGGTGAGCACCAGCGCCGGGGCGAGGAAGATGTTGCCCAGGGCGAAGTAGCCGAGCATCAGCCGGAAGCCCCGGTGCTGCCAGGAGTAGCGCAGCCCGTTGGCGATCGCCACCAGCAGCCGCTCCCGGGGCCGCCAGCCGAGCAGGTCGGGGAAGCGCACCACGGCCAGGGTCAGCACCGCCACCAGGTAGCTCGCCACGTCGATGAGCAGGATGCCCTTGAGTTCGATGGCGGCGAGCAGGCCGGCGGCGAAGACCGGCATGAGCAGCATCGCGAAGCCGCTGGAGAGCTGGGTGATGCCCATCGCGTGCCCGAGGTAGCGCTTCGGCACCAGTTGCGGCACCGCCGACTGGAACGCGATCCGCTGGAACGAGCCGGCGACCTGGCTCAACGCGACCAGGGCGTAGATGTGCCAGAGGACCAGGTTGTCGGTCCAGAGCAGCGCGGCGAGCACCAGCTGCAGCGACCCTGCGGTGCAGCTGGCGATCATCATGATCCTGCGGCGGCTGACCCGGTCGGTGACCGCGCCGGCCACCGGCAGCATCAGCACGCCGCAGATCAGCGCCAGCGCCCAGAGCAGACCCAGGTCGGCCACCGACCCGGTCCGGGTGAACAGCCAGATCGGCAGCGCGAACGCGGTCAGCGCGGAGCCGGTGGTGGAGACCAGCTGTCCGGCGGTGACCGCGACGAAGCGGGCCATGCTGGGCTTCACCACGGCCGGTTCCGGCCCGCCGGGCCCGCCCACCCGCTGGTGGGCGGCGACCGCCCAGCCGGCGTCGGCTCCCCGGGCCTGCGGGGTGAGCGCGGAGACGTCCCCGGCGGCGACCGCCGGGTGGACCCGGGTGAGGATCTCCGCCAGTTCCTCGGCGCGGTACTTCAGGAAGAAGTGCCCGGCCTGGTCGAGGACCACCAGGCCGAGGGTGTCGCTGAGGAACTGCCACTCGGCGTATCGCTCGGCGTGGTAGTCGGTCACCGGATCCTCCGAGCCGACCACCGAGACGATCGGCGCCCGCAGCTTCGTCGCGCCCCGGTCGAGCAGGCCGGTGAAGTACTCCTCGGAGGCACGCGAGTCGGCGCGCATGTTGCTGATGATCCGGTCGGCCTGTTCCGGGTCCAGCTCGCCGGTGTCCACTCCCATCGACTTGAGCCAGCTCGCGTAGTGCCGGTTGCTGCGCAGTCGTTCGAGCCGGTTGCGCAGGGCCGCGAAGGCGCCCCGGGGGCGGGCGAACGGGAACATTGCGCCGATGTAGACCGCCGCCAGGTCCCGGCCGGCCGCCTCCACCTTGCGGGCCACCTCGGCGACGATCGCGCTGCCCACGCCGCAGTGGCCGTAGAGCGCGAGGGGGCCCTCGACACGTTCCAGGATCTCCTCGGCGACCCGGCTGGTCAGCTCCTCGAACGGCAGGCCGTCCTCGCTGAGCCCGACGTCGTGCCCGGGGATGGCCAGCGACCACAGGGCGTGGCCGTCGGGCAGCGCGTCCGCCAGGGGCTGGTAGACGATGGCGCTGCCGCCGCCGTACGGGACGCAGACGTAGCTGAGCCGCCGCTTCGCCGCCGGGATGGGCTTGGTCAGCTCGTAGAGCAGTCGGCGGGGCCCGCCGCCGTCGTCGTCGCCGCCGGAGATGAACCGGGCCAGGTCGCGGATGGTCCGCTGCTGGAACAGGTCCATCACGCCGACGGCGCGCCCGCCGTGCTCCGTCTTGCGGATCTTCGCCACCACCTGGGTGGCGAGCATGGAGTGCCCGCCGAGGTCGAAGAAGTCGTCGTCGATGCCGAGCGTCGCGACGCCGAGCACCTCCGACCAGATGCCGGCGAGCAGCCGCTCGGTGTCGTCGCGCGGCGCGACCAGGGCGACCGACGCCTCCCGGGTGACCACCGGGGCGGGCAGCGCCCGGCGGTCCAGCTTGCCGTTGGGGGTCAGCGGGAGCGCGTCCAGGGTGACGAACGCGGCGGGCACCATGTACTCGGGCAGGGTCTCCTTCAGCGCCGCCTTCAGCGCGGCGTGCTCGGCCGCGCCGACGAGGTAGGCGGTCAGCCGCTTGTCGCCGGGGGTGTCCTCGCGGACGATCACCGCCGCCTCGGTCACCGCGGGCTGCTCGCGCAGCGCGCTCTCGATCTCGCCCAGTTCGATCCGCAGGCCGCGCAGCTTCACCTGGTGGTCCATCCGGCCCAGGAACTCGATCACCCCGGCGGGCCGCCCGGCGGCGGCAGCCGGGCCGTCCCCGGCGGCGGCCGGATCGGCGGGTACGGCGGCCGGGGCGGTGACCCAGCGGGCCAGGTCGCCGGTGCGGTAGAGCCGGGCTCCCGGCTCACCCGAGAACGGGTCCGGCACGAACCGCTCGGCGGTCAGCGCCGGCCGGCGGTGGTAGCCGCGGGCCAGCCCGGCCCCGCCGATGTGCAGCTCGCCGGCCACCCCGACGGGGCAGGGGTTGCCGTGCGGGTCCAGCACGTGCAGCCGCAGGTTGGCGATCGGGCCGCCGATGGGCACGCTGGTCCGGCCCGGCAGCAGCGCCGGGTCGCAGTGCCAGGCGCTGACGTCGATGGCCGCCTCGGTCGGGCCGTACAGGTTGTGCAGCGCGCAGGCGGGCAGCCGGGTGGTGAAGTCGACCGCAGTGGCGAGCGCCAGCTCCTCACCGGAGCAGATCACCCGGCGCAGCGCGGTCGCCGCCTCGACACCGTCCTCGGCGAGGAAGACCGTCAGCATCGAGGGCACGAAGTGCGCGGTGGTGACCCGCTCGGCGACCAGCAGGTCGCGCAGGTAACCGGCGTCCTTGTGCCCGCCGGGCTTCGCCAGCACCAGCTGGGCGCCCTCGCGCAGCGGCCAGAAGAACTCCCAGACCGAGACGTCGAAGCTGGCCGGGGTCTTCTGCAGCACCGCGTCGTCGGTGCCGAGCCGGTAGGTCCGCTGCATCCAGTCCAGCCGGTTGACGATGCCCCGGTGGGTGTTCGGCACACCCTTCGGGCGGCCGGTCGAGCCGGAGGTGTAGATGACGTACGCCAGGTGCTCCGGGCCGGCCGCCGGCCTCGGGTCGTGGGCGGGCTGGTCGGCCCAGACCCGGGCGTCGTCCAGCGCGAGCACGGTGGCGCCGGTGGGCGGCAGCACGTCGCGCAGGTGCTCCTGCACCAGCACCACCGGCGCGGCGGCGTCGTCGACCATGAAGGCCAGCCGGTCCGCCGGGTACTCCGGGTCCAGCGGGAGGTACGCGCCGCCGGCCTTGAGCACCCCGAGCAGGCCGGCGACCAGCTCCACCGACCGTTCGGCGCAGACGCCGACCAGGGTCTCCGGGCCGACACCGGCCGCGCGGAGCCGGTGCGCGACCCGGTTGGCCGCGGCGTTCAGCTCGGCGTACGTCACCGACCGGCCCTCGATGGTGACCGCGACCGCGTCCGGGGTGGCCGCGGCGCGCTCCTCGATCGGCGCGTGCAGCGTCTGGGTGACGGGGAAGTCGGCGGCGGTGTCGTTCCAGCTCGCCAGCAGCGCCCGCTCGGCCGGGGCGAGCAGGTCCAGCGCGGAGACCGGGGTGTCCGGGGCGGCGACCACCGCCGCCAGCAGGGCCTTCCACCGCTCGGCCATCCGCTCGAGGGTGTCTCGGGTGAACAGGTCGGTGTTGAAGACCAGCTTGCCCCAGACGCCGTCGGGTACCTCCACGGCGTGCAGTTCGAAGTCGAAGCGGGTGGCCCGCAGCTCCATCGGCGTCCAGCGGAAGCTCACCTCGTCGGCGTCGGAGACCCCGGCGAAGCGGCCCATCTCGTAGTTCTGCAGCACGAACATGGCCTGGAACACCGGCGAGCGGCTGACGTCGCGGGGCAGTCCCAGCTCGTGCACCACCTTCGCGAACGGCACCTCCGCATGCTCGAAACCGTCCAGCACGGCCCGGCGGGTGCGCGCCAGCAGCTCGCGGAAGGTAGGGTCGCCGGCCAGCTCGGCGCGCATCGGCAGCATGTTGACGAACATGCCGACCACGTCCTCCAGCTCCGGGGCCGACCGGCCGGCGACCGAGGCGCCGACGGCGAAGTCGTCCTGCCCGGCGTGCCGGGCCAGCAGCACCTGGTACGCGGCGAGCAGGGTCATGAACAGGGTCCCGCCCGAGGCGCGGGTGAGCGCGGCAAGCCCGTCGGTGACCTCCCGGTCCACCTGGAACTCGACGAAGTCGCCCCGGTAGGTCTGGGTGGCCGGGCGGGGCCGGTCCAGCGGCAGTTCCAGCGGGGCGATCCCGGCCAGCCGCCGCTTCCACCAGTCCAGGTGCCCCCGGGCCTGCGGCCCGTCCAGCTCCCGGGCCTCCCAGTGGGCGAAGTCGCCGTACTGCACCGGCAGGGCGGGCGGCTCGCCACCCCGGTACAGGGTGATCAGGTCGCGCAGCAGCACGTCCACCGACCAGCCGTCGCCGACGATGTGGTGCTGGCCGAGGAAGAGCACGTGGTCGTCTGCGACGTTCATCCGGTCCGGAGTGCCGTCCTGCGGCGCGGAGGCCGGATTATCGTCGTCAGCCAGCCGGATCAGCAGGGCGCGCAGCAGCGGCCCGGCCGCCAGGTCGAACGGCTCGGCCGCGGCGGCGTCCACCAGCGCCTGCGCGGCCTGTTCGTCGGCGGCGTCCACCACGGTCAGCGGCACCTGCACGGTGTCGGCGACCACGACGGTGGGGCGGCCGTCGGCGTCGGCCGGGAAACGGGTACGCAGCGACTCGTGCCGGGCGGTCAGCCCGGCCAGGGCGGCGCGCAGCGCCGTGACGTCCAGCGGCCCGCGCACCCGCAGCGGCACCGCGATGTGGTACGCCGCCTCGCCCGGAGCCAGCTGGTCCATGAACCAGACCCGCTCCTGGGCGTACGACAGCGGCACCTCGGCACCCTCGGGACGCGGCGTGATCCGGGCGGTGGGCGCGGCCTGCCGCCGACGAAGCCGCTGGGCGATCAGCGCCGCGCGGGCGGCTTCCCGGGCGGGATCCTTCAGGTCCGTCATGTGGGGGTGTCCTTCTCCGCCGCCAGCAGCGCGGCGACCTCGGTCTCGGAGAGCTCGTCCAGCTCGGCGGCGATCCGCTGCTCGATCTGGGCGGCCAGGTCGGCGACCACGGGGCTGCTGAACAGCGCCCGCATCGGCAGGTCGACGTCCACCTCGGCGCGGATCCGGGCCATCGCCCGCATACCGCGCAGCGAGTTGCCGCCGAGGGTGAAGAAGTCGTCCAGCGCGCCGACCTTCTCCACCTGGAGGATCTCGGCGTACACCTCGGCCACCAGGGTCTCGGCGTCGGTGCGCGGCGGGACGTAGCCGTCGGGTGCGACGGTGGCCGCCGGGGCGGGCAGCGCGGCGCGGTCCAGCTTGCCGTTCGCGGTCAGCGGCAGCGCGTCGAGGCGGACGAACGCGACCGGCACCAGGTGGGCCGGCAGCTCGCGGGCCAGCGCGGCGGCGAGGGCGGCCTCGTCGGCGGCACCGACCAGGTAGCCGACCAGGGCCGGCTCGCCGGAGTCGGTGCGCACCGCCACCGCCGCCTCGCGGACCTGCGGGTGGGCCAGCATCGCCGACTCGATCTCGCCCAGCTCGATGCGCATGCCGCGCACCTTGACCTGGTCGTCGCGGCGGCCCAGGTACTCCAGGGTGCCGTCGGCCCGCCACCGGGCCAGGTCGCCGGTGCGGTACATCCGCCCGCCCGGCGGACCGTACGGGCAGGGCAGGAAGCGCTCGGCGGTGAGGCCGGGCCGGCGCAGGTAACCCCGGGCCAGCTGGTCGCCGCCGACGTACAGCTCGCCGACCACCCCCGGCGGCACCGGCTGGAGCGCGGCGTCGAGCAGGTGCACCCGCGCGCCGGCGGTGGGGCGGCCGATCGGCACCGCTCCGGCGCCGACCGGCTGCCCGGGTGCGATCCGGGCGGCGACACAGCCGACGGTCGCCTCGGTCGGGCCGTACTCGTTGACGACCGCCACGTCCGGGTGGGCGGCCCGCCAGCTCTGAAGCTGCTCACCGGTGAGGGCCTCGCCCCCGATCACCAGGTCGGTGGTGGGTGACAGCGCGGCGTCGAGCAGCGGCAGGTGGCTCGGGGTGACCTTGAGGAAGCTGGGCGGGCCGCCGGCCCGGGCGTGCGAGGCGTCGATCCCGGCCAGCCGCACCGTGCCGCCGGCGGTGAGCGGACCGAGCAGGCCGGTCACCGTGAGGTCGAAGGAGACCGGCGAGGGCAGCAGTGCGGTGCCGGCCAGCCCCGGGTAGGTGTCCCGGGCCCAGGCCAGGTACGCGGCCACGGCCCGGTGCGCCACCACCACGCCCTTCGGCCGGCCGGTGGAGCCGGAGGTGTAGAGCACGTACGCCGGGTGCTCCGGGTGCAGCGGGGCGGCCCGGTCGGCGTCGGTCAGGTCGGTGTCGGCCTGGTCGGCGCCGACCTCCCCGTCGAGCACCACGGCGCCGGCCGGCACCAGGGCGGCGGTCTCCGGCAGGGCCAGCACCAGCGCCGGCTCCGCGTCGGAGAGCAGGTACGCGATCCGGCCGGCCGGATAGCCGGTGTCGACCGGGACGTACGCGGCACCGGACTTGAGCACGGCGAGGATCGCGACCAGCAGCTCGGGCGAGCGGGGCAGGGCGAGCGCCACCCGGGTCTCCGGGGCCGCGCCCCGGGCCACCAGCACCCGGGCGAGCCGATTGGCGGCGGCGTTCAGCTCGGCGTACGTCAGCGACACGCCCTCGCAGACCAGGGCGACGGCCTGCGGGGTGGCGGCGGCCTGCCGCTGCACCCGCTCCACCACGGAGCAGAACGCCGGGGCGTCCTGCCCGCCGCTCCAGGCCCGCAGGACGAGGTCCCGCTCGGCGTCGTCCAGCAGCGGCAGCGCGGAGACCGGCCGTCCCGGCTCGTCGACGGCGGCGGTGAGCAGCCGCACGTACCGGGCGACCACCGCCTCGGCGGTGGCCCGGTCGAACAGGTCGGTGCGGTAGACCAGGCGGCTCTCGCCGGTGGTGACGTCGAAGGCCAGGTCGTCCTTGGTGGTGCCCAGCTCCACCGGGTCCAGGCCCGAGTCGGGGATGAAGTTCAGCGCGGTCTGGAAGATCGGCTGCACGGACGGGTCGCGCTGCGGGGCGACCGCCTCGACGATCCGCTGGAACGGGGTCTGTCCGTGCTCCATCGCGTCCACCAGACCGGCGCGGACCCGCCCGAGCAGCTCGGTGAAGCTGGGGTCGCCGCCGACGTCGCAGCGCAGCGCCACCGGGTTGACGAACATGCCGATCAGCGGAGTCAGCTCCGGGGTGTCCCGGCCGGCGGTGGAGACGCCGACCACCACCTCGGTGTCGCCGGAGATCCGCGACAGCAGGGCGGCGAACCCGGCGAGCAGCACCATGTACGGGGTGGCCGCCGACCCGGCGGCGAGCCGGCCGACCCGGTCGAGCAGCCCGTCGGACAGGGCGAAGCGCACCTCGTCGCCGGCGAACCCGAGCTGGGCCGGGCGGGGGCGGTCCAGCGGCAGCCCGGTGACCGCCGGCGCCCCAGCCAGGTGCCCGGTCCAGAAGGCCAGCTGCCGGTCCAGCTCCGCGCCGGTGAGCTGGTCGCGCTGCCAGACCGCGAAGTCGGCGTACTGGATGGGCAGCTCGGGCACGGCGGCAGGCGCGCCGGTCAGCGCGGCCTGGCTGAACGCGGCCAGTTCGGCCGCCAGCAGCACCGCCGAGTGGCTGTCGAAGACGGCGTGGTGCACCACGAACAGCAGCGTCCAGGCGTCGTCGAGGCGGACCAGCCGGGCCCGCCACAGCGGCGCCGCGTCCAGCGGGATGGGGGTACGGGCCAGCTCGGTACCCAGGGCCAGGTACCGGTTCCTGCGCTCCGCCTCGGGCAGGTCGCGCAGGTCGTCGGCGGGCAGCCGGACCGGCTCGTACTCCCGCACCACCTGGAGCAGGGCGCCGTCGTCGGACCGCAGGTGGGTGCGGAGCGACTCGTGCCGGGCGACGACCCGGCCGACGATCTCGCTCGCGGTGTCGGCGTCGATGCCGGCCGGGAAGCGCCACGGGACGGAGACGTTGTAGACCGGCGAGGCGGGGTCGAGCTGGTTGGCCATCCACACCCGCTCCTGGGCGAAGGAGGCCGGGAAGGTCCACTCCCGCGTCATGAGGAGACCTCCCGTACGGAGCGGGGGCGCATGTCGGTCCAGACGGTGTCCACGTGGGCCAGGCACTCCTCGCGGGTACCGGCGAACCCGGCGTCGTGCCACCCGGCGGGGAGCGCACGGTCGGCCGGCCAGATCGAGTACTGCTCCTCGTCGTTGCGGACGACCAGGAATCGGGATTCGGCCATCAGTGCTCTCCAGCGCTCTCGGGGGTGTGCGGTTCGGCCATCGCCACGGCGATCCGGCGCGGCCCGGTGAAGGGCTCCCGGCCGTGCGCGGCTGTCATGTTGTCGACCACCAGCACGTCGTCGCGCCGGTAGTCGAAGCGGACGCTGGCGGCCCGGTAGGCGGCCCGCAGGTGCTCCAGCACGTCGGCGGAGATCTCGCCGCCGTCGCCGTAGTAGGTGTTCGCCGGCAGCCCGTCGGGGCCGAACATGTCCAGCAGCCCCTCCTGGTAGTCCTTCGGCAGGGTGCTCACGTGGAAGAAGGTGGCGTGGTTGAACCAGCGCGGGACGTCCGAGCCGGGCCGGTGGTGCACCACGTCGCGGACCGCCCGGGTGCGCAGCCCGTCCGCGCCGACCCACTCCAGCTCGATCCGGTTCGCCGCCGCGTACGCCTGCACCTGGGCGCGGTCGTCGGTGTCGAACACGTCCTGCCAGCGGGTGCCGAAGTCGGCGTGGAAGTTGCGCACCAGCAGCCAGCGGCGCCGGACGAACTCCTCGCGGACCGCCGGGTCGATCTCGGCGTACACCCGGCGGACGTCGGCGAGCGGGGTGGCGCCGAGGGTGTCCGGCGGGCTGATGCAGTAGAAGAAGAGCGTCAGCGGCCAGCGTGCCTGGTACGAGTTCTCGTTGTGCAGGAAGATCTCCTCGTCCGGTGGGTAGTCGGTCGAGGTGTAGACCCGGCCGGAGATGGCGTGCCGGGGCGAGGACCGCTCGGTGTAGAGCAGCGGCTCGCCGGAGAACTCGCGTACCACCCGGTCGAAGCCGTCCACCCCGCCCACGTCGAAGCCGCGGAACAGCAGCCCGCCGTGTTCGACCAGGGCGGCGCGCAGCTCCGCCCGCCGCCGGTCGATCAGCTCGGTCAGTGGTGTGCCGTCGTTCTCGACGACCACCGGCAGCGTCGCGATCGTGTCGCTCATTGCTCTGTCACTCCTGTTTGTCGACGCTCAGTCGCGGGGTAGCCGCGGGATGGCGGGAATGGTGGCCGGGGCGGGCTCGGCGGCGGACGCGGCGGTGGCCCGCAGCTCCTCGATCCGGGCGGCCAGGCCGGCGACGGTGGGGGTCTCGAAGAGGCTGCGCATCGGCAGCCGTACCCCCGTCGCCGTGCGCATCGTGGCGATGAGCTGGACCGCGACCAGGGAGTTGCCGCCGAGGGCGAAGAAGTCGTCGTCCACGCCCACCTCGGCCACTCCCAGCCCGTCCCGCCACACCTGGGCGATGGTGCTCTCCAGTTCGGTACGCGGCGCGGCGGAGCCGCCGCCGGTGCCGGCCGGGGCGGTGACGGCCGGTTCGTCTGCGCCCTCCAGGCTTTCGGTGGTGACCCGGGAGGCGCGGCGGCGGATGTCCTCGACGCTGCGGGTGGCGATCACCACCTGGGCGCCGAGCCCGGCGGTGAGGCTGCGGCGGAACGCCTCGGCCCCGTCGACCGGCCGGATGTCCTCGGTCGGCACGCCCGGCTCCGGGGTGGCCGCCTCGGCCGGGGTGCCCGCCGTGGCCAGCCCCCCGGTCACCGCACCCTGGTCGACCCGGCGCAGCACGAAGTCGGTGATCGCGACGAGTTCGCGGCCGTCGGCGTCCACCAGGGACAGGTCCGCGGCGACCACCTCGTCGGTGGCGCCGGCCCGGTGCCGCAGGTGGCTGTGGAACTGCGCCGGCAGGGCGCCGCGCACCACGATCCGCCCGTACGACAGCGGCAGGTAGGTGCCGCTGCCCTGGCCCCGGCCGAACGCGGTGGCCACGTCCAGCAGCGCCGGGTGCAGCCCCCAGGCGGGCAGGTCGGCGACCGCCTCGGCGGGCGCGGCGATCCGGGCCAGCTCCTCCCCCGCGCCCAGGTGGTGCTCGGCCAGCGCGGCCCAGCGCGGCCCGAAGCTGAGCATGCTGGTGCGCCCCCGGCCGAACGAGGCGTCGTCGTCCACCCGCCGGCCGGCCACCGCCGGCACCCGCGCCGGTGGGGCCGGCTCGTCGGTCCAGCCGGCCGTGCCGCGGACGTGGGTGCGCAGCCGGCCGGCGGCGAGGCTGCACACCGCGAAGTCCGTGCCGTCCCCGGCCGGGGTCAGCTCGACCCGGTACTGCGCGACCGTGCCGTCCGGCACCGAGAAGGGCTCCAGGAAGACCACGTCGCGCAGCTCCACCGCCGGGTCCCCGGCCGGGGCGGGCAGCGCGGCGGCGACCGCCGCCCGGACCGACTCCAGGTGGGCGGTGCCGGGCACCACCGGCACGCCGCCGATGCGGTGCTCGTCGAGCAGCCAGTGGGTGGCGGCCGAGACCAGGCCGTGCAGCACGACGCCGTCCGGGCCGGTCACCTTCGTGGTGAGCACCGGGTGCGGCACCGCGGCGGTGACGGTGTCCCGGCCGGCGCCCCGGAAGCCGGCCGGCGCGTCCGTCTCCACCGCCATGCCCACCTCGGCCCAGCCGCCCCAGTTCTGCGACACCACCGGCGCCCGGAAGCCCGCGCCGGACCGGGCGTACGCGTCCAGGAAGCTGTTCGCGGCGCAGTAGTCGACCTGGCCGAAGCCGCCGATCACCGCGGTGATCGAGGAGCAGAGCACCACGAAGTCCAGCGGCAGGTCGCCGAAGACCTCGGCGAGGGCGAGGGTACCGGCGAGTTTCGGCGCGAGCACCCGCTGGGCCTCGGCCCGCTCCTTGACCTCGGCCATGCCGCCACCGGGGAGGCCGGCGGCGTGCACGATGCCGTCGATCCCGCCGAACTGCGCCTCGGCGGCGGCGCGGACCCGGCGCAGGTCGGCCGGGTCGGTGACGTCGGCGGCGAGCACCAGCACCGACGCGCCGGCCGCCTCCATCCGGCGGATCGCCGCGATCGCCCGGCCCGCCCGGTCCGCGCCGCCGTGCACGGCCAGGTGCTCGTCCCACCGCTCGCGCGGCGGCAGGCCCGAACGGGCCAGCAGCACCAGCTTCGCCCGGGCCCGCCGGGCGAAGTCCTCGGCCAGGGTGACGCCGATCCCGCCCAGGCCGCCGGTGATCACGTACCGGCCGCCCTCGCGCAGCGCGCCCGGCTCGCCCTCGGCGTCGACGGTGACCTGCTCGTAGCCGGTCACCCAGCGGCGCGGGCCGCGCAGCGCCAGCTCGGCGCGCTCCGGGTCGACCGGCCGGCGCAGCTCGGCGACGAGCGCGGCCACGTCGGAGGAGGCCGGGTCGGCGTCCACCAGCCGGACGGTCAGCCCGGGCAGCTCGGCCGGGAGCACCCGGGCCAGCCCGGCGAGGGTGGCGTGCTCGGGGCGGACCAGGTCGGCGCCGGTCACGTCCCCGATCCCGGCGGTGACCAGGTCGAGGGTCAGGTCGCGCTCGTCGGCGGTCAGCCCGGCTCCGGCGAGCGCCTGCACCAGGTGCAACGCGCTGAAGAAGCCCCGGTCCTGGGCGGCCCAGGCGGCGGCGACGTCGGTGCCGGCCGGGTCGCCGTCGAGGGCGAAGGCGTGCACCAGCCGCTGCGGCGGGTCGGCGGCGAGCGCCGCCACCAGGGCGTCGTGGTCCTCGCGGGCGCCGGGGCGCAGCCGGTATCCGCCGTCGACGGCCGCGAAGCGCTCGCCGGCGCGTACCACGACGGGCGTGGCGCCGGCGGCCCGCAGCGCGGCGACCAGCGCGTCACCGCGCGGGCCGTCGGCGAGGACCAGGCAGCGGCCCAGCGGTACGCTGCCCGGCTCGGCGGCGGCCTGCCGCCACACCGGCACGGCGAACCATTCCGGCAGCGGGCGCGGGCCGCGCTCGACCGGCGCGGGGGCCCGGTCCACCGGGTCCGGGTCCACCCAGTAGCGGCGGCGCTCGAACGGGTACGTGGGCAGCGGCACCCGCCGGGCGGCCGGATCGGCGGCGAGCTGCACGCCGACGCCGGCGCACCAGAGCGCGCCGGCGCTGGTCAGCAGGGTGGCCAGGTCACCGGTGCGCTCACCCGGACCGGGCAGGCTGCCCAGCGGGGTCAGCGCCCGCTGGGCCGGGGCGGCCTTGGCGACCTGCATCCGGGCCAGGTTGGCCAGTTGCCGGCCCGGGCCGCACTCCAGCAGCGCCCAGGTGCCCTCGGCGAGCAGGGTGGCCACGCAGTCGCCGAAGCGCACCGGCCGGCGCAGGTGCGCGGCCCAGTACCCCGGGTCGGTGGCCTGCTCGGCGGTGATCCAGGTGCCGGTGACGTTGGACAGGAACGGGATCGCCGGCGGGCGCAGCGGCACGGTCGCCATCAGCGCGGTGAACTCGGCCAGGATCGGTTCCATCATCGGCGAGTGGAAGGCGTGCGAGGTGCGCAGCGCCTTGCTCTTGCCCTTGATCGTCTCGGCGAACGCGGCGACCGCGGCGCTCTCACCGGCCACCACGCAGGTGCCCGGGCCGTTGACGGTGGCGATGG
Organism: Micromonospora sp. URMC 105; assembly: GCF_051386295.1. Classification (NCBI taxonomy): domain Bacteria; kingdom Bacillati; phylum Actinomycetota; class Actinomycetes; order Micromonosporales; family Micromonosporaceae; genus Micromonospora; species Micromonospora sp. URMC 105. Next base: position 34,356 of record NZ_JBPQTL010000007.1, read on the forward strand.
ACAGCCCCTCGGGGAGGCGCTGCGCGACCACCGACTCGTCCAGCGCGACGGCGAGCATCGCGCCGGCGGGCAGCGACTGCATCAGCCGTCCCCGCGCGGCGACCACCCGCAGCGCGTCGGGCAGGCTCAGCACCCCGGCGACGGTGGCGGCGACGTACTCGCCGATCGAGTGGCCGATCATCGCGGCGGGCTGCACCCCGGCCCGCCGCCAGGCCGTGGCGAGGGCGTACTCGACGACGAAGAGGGCCGGTTGGGTGTAGCGGGTCTGGGTGAGCTTCTCCCCCGCCTCCGGGTCGCGGCCGAGGATCAGATCGCGGACGTCCAGCCCCAGGTCGGGGCGGAGCAGCTCGGCGCACTCGTCCACGGCGGCGGCGAAGGCCGGCTCCTCGGCGTAGAGCTGCGCGCCCATCCCGGCGTACTGGGAGCCCTGGCCGGAGAAGAGGAAGCAGACGGTTGGCGCTGGACGGTCGGTCGCACCGCGATGTCCGCCGCGCGGATCACGCAGGGCAGTCGCCGCGGAGGGCAGGTCGGTGGCGACGACCGCGCGCCGGTGCGGGTACTCCTGGCGGCCCACCCGCAGGGTGTGCGCCACGTCGGCGAGCAGCTGCGGCCCGCCGTCGGTGGTGCTTTCCAGGTGCTCGGCCAGCCGGAGCACGGCGGCGTCCAGGGCGGTGGCGGTCCTCGCCGACACGTGCAGCAGCTGCGCCGGGCGGACCGTCGGGTCGGCCCGGTGCGCCGCCGGCGCCTCCTGGAGCACCACGTGGGCGTTGGTGCCGCCGATGCCGAAGGAGCTGACCCCGGCCCGGCGCGGCCCGCCGTCGGTGTCCCACTTGGTCAGCGTGTTCGCCACGTAGAACGGGGTGTCGGCGAAGTCGATCGCCGGGTTCGGGGTCTCGTAGTTGATGGTCGGCGGGATCAGGCCGTGCTCCATCGCGAGCACCGTCTTGATCACGCTGACGATGCCGGAAGGCTGGCTGAGGTGGCCGATGTTGGACTTCACCGAGCCGATGCCGCACCAGCCCCGGTCGTCGGTGTCCTTCGTGTAGACCGCGGTGAGGGCGGCCACCTCGATCGGGTCGCCCATCGCGGTGCCGGTGCCGTGCGCCTCGACGTAGCTGATGCTGCGCGGGTCGATCCCGGCCATCCCGACGGCCTGGGCGATGGCCTCCATCTGCCCGTCGATGCTGGGCGCGGTGAAGCCGACCTTGCCCGCGCCGTCGTTGTTGACGGCGTTGCCGAGCACCACCGCGCGGATCGCGTCGCCGTCGGCGATCGCGTCGGAGAGGCGCTTGAGCAGGGTGACGCCGGCTCCGCTGCCCCAGACCGTGCCGTTGGCGGCGGCGTCGAACGGCCGGCAGTGCCCGTCCGGCGAGGTGAAGCCGTCCATGCCGAGGTAGCCGACGTGCGGCAGCTCGACGTTGACCCCACCGGCGAGCGCCATGTCGCACTCGCCGTTGCGCAGCGCCTCGCAGGCCAGGTGGAAGGCGACCAGCGAGGTGGAGCAGGCGGTGTGCACGGTCAGGCTCGGCCCGCGCAGGTCCAGCCGGTACGACACGTTGGTGGCCACGTAGTTCGGCGAGTTGCCGGTGGCGCGGGAGACCGTGCCGTGCGGGCTGCCGCCGACGCGCTTGTTGCGCAGCACGTAGCGGTGCAGGTAGGTGTTCCCGCCGGTGCCGGCGTACACGCCGACCGCACCGTCGTAACGGGCCGGGTCGTAGCCGGCGTCCTGCAACGCGGTGTAGCAGCTCTCCAGGAACAGCCGGTGCTGCGGGTCGGTGATCTCCGCCTCCCGGGCGGTCATCCCGAACAGCTCGGCGTCGAACTCGTCGTACCCGTCGACCAGCGGCGCGCGGGCGACCCACCCCGGGTCGTCGACCTCCTCCACCGCGGCGCCCCGGGCCAACTGCTCCTCGCGGGTCAGCTCGGTGACGGACTCGACGCCGTCGACCAGGTTGCGCCAGAACTGCCGGACGTCGGCAGCGCCGGGCAGCCGGGCGGCGAGCCCGACGATCGCGATCGGCTCGATGCCGTCGTCGGCGGGGAGGTCGGGTGCCATCGCGTTGTCCATCAGCGTGTCCTTCATTGCGCGGTGCCGCCGGGGCGGCGAGGTGGATTGCGGCGGGTACGGCCCCGCCGGGCGGCGGCCCGCAGCGCGGCGCGGGCGAGTTCCGGCCGGTCGGCGGCGCCGTCGAGGCTGGCGGCGAGCGCCCGGACGGTGGGGTGGCGGAACAGGTCGAGCATGGTGATCGAGCGGCCGGTGGCGGCGGTGAGCCGGGCGTGCACCGCGGCCAGGGCGAGCGAGTGACCGCCGATGTCGAAGAAGTTGTCGGCGACTCCCACCCGGTCGGTCTCCAGCACCTCCCGCCAGATGCCGGCGATCAGCTCCTCGGTGTCGGTGAGCCCGTCCGGCCCGGCCGGGACCGGGGTGGTGCGGGGCGGCTCGGTGGCCGTCACGGTCATCGCGCCGAGCTGCGGCGTCCGGACGGTGGGCCGGGGCAGCGCGGCGGCGACCGCGTCGGCCTGCGTGTCCGGGTCGGCGGCGAGCGCGCCGACCAGCTCGGCCAGGTCGGCCAGGAGCGCGTCGATCCGCTCGGCGTCGAACAGGTCCGGGTTGTGCACCACCTCGACGCCGATGCGGCCGTCCCGTTCCACCACGTAGACGGTGATGTCGAAGGGCGAGCCGGGCTTGGGCACCCGGACCGGCGCGCCGGTCAGCCCGGTCAGCGCCAGCCGGGGCGGGGCGAAGTTGAGCACGTTGAACAGCACCTGCACCAGCGGCGCGCGGCAGGTGTCCCGGCCGACGCCGAGGGCCTCCACGAGGCGTTCCAGCGGCGCGCCCGGGCGGGCCGTGACCTCGTGCAGCTCGGCGGCGCACCGGTCGACCAGCTCGGCGAAGCCGGCCCCGCCGGTACGCAGCCGCACCGGCACGGTGTCGATGAAGAAGCCCACCACGTCGTCGAAGGCGGCCAGCCGGCGGTCGGCGACGATCGCCCCGACCAGGTGGTCGTCGCCGCCGGTGAGCCGGCGCAGCAGCTCGCCGAAGCCGGCGAGCAGCACCGCGGCGACCGTGGTGCCGCGCCGGGCGGCCAGGGCGCGCACCGCCCGGTCGGCGGTCGCGGAGAGGGTGACCGCGGCCTCGGCGCCGGCGTAGGTCTGCACCGCCGGGCGGGGCCGGTCGCGGGGCAGCTCCAGCACGGTGGGCACGCCGCGCAGGTGCTCGGCCCACCAGGTGAGGTCGGCCGCGCCCCGGCGGCGGTCCCGCTCGGCCCGCCACACCGCGTAGTCGGCGTACGTGGCGGCCGGTGGCGGCAACGTCGGGGGCGCCCCGGCGACGGCGCGGGCGTACGCGGCGGCGAGGTCGTGGTAGAGGACCGCCTCGGACCAGCCGTCGAAGACCGCGTGGTGCATGGTCATCGCCAGCACGTGTTCGTCGACGCCCAGCCGGTAGACGGTCACCTGCCAGGGCGGTCCGGTGGCCAGGTCGAAGGCGTGCGCGGCGCCGGCGGCGAGCATTCCGGCCAGCTCCGCCTCGGCGTCGGCGCTGCCGGTCAGGTCGACCACCGGCACGGCGACGTCGGTGGGTTCCTCGCAGACCGCGTACGGCACCCCGGCGGTCTGCGGGATGCGCCAGCGCAGCACGTCGTGCCGCTCGGCGACGGCCCGCAGCGCCACGCCGAGCGCGGCGGTGTCCAGCGGCCCGCGCAGCCGGTGCGCGACGGCGATGTTGTACGGGGCGCTGGAGGGGGCTAGCTGATCGACGAACCAGAGCCGGCGCTGCGGCGGAGAGAGGGTGGGCGGGTTGCCGGTGGTCAGTTCCTCGGCGTCGGCCGGGGCGGCGGCGCGCAGCCGGGCGACGAGGCCGCTCAGGGTGCGCCCGGCGAGCACGTCCCGGGTGTCGACGTGCCGGCCCAGCTCGGCCCGGAGCGCGGCGACCAGGCGCATCGCGGCGACGGAGTTGCCGCCGACGGCGAGGAAGTCGGTGTCCGGGCCGGGGGTCACGCCGAGCAGCCGGGTCCAGATCCGGGTGACCGCCTGCGTCACCGGATCGGCCGGGCCGAGCGGCTCGCCGTCGGTGCGGCCGGTGCTCAGCGCGGCCAGGGCCAGGGCGCGCAGCGCCGGGCGGTCCAGTTTGCCGGTGACCGGGCTGACCGGCAGGTCGTCGCGGCGCAGCAGCCGGGCCGGGAGCATCGCGGCGGTCAGCCGTTCGCGGGCGTACCCGCGGATCGTCTCGTCGTCCGGCGCTCCGGCCGGGGTGAGGACCGCGACCAGTTCCGCGCCGGTCGGCCCGGGCACCGCCTCGACGACGACCCGGTCGACGCCGGGGGCGCCGGCCAGTACGGCCTCCACCTCGCCCAACTCGATGCGCTGGCCCCGGATCTTCACCTGCCGGTCGGCGCGGCCGAGGTAGACGATCCGCCCGTCGGCCGCCTGCCGGACCAGGTCGCCGGTGCGGTACAGCCGCTCGCCGGGCAGGCCGGAGAACGGATCGGGGACGAACCGCTCGGCGGTCAGGCCGGGCCGGGCGAGGTAGCCGTCGGCCAGGCCGGGGCCGCCGATCAGCAGCTCGCCGGTCTGCCCCGGCGGCACCGCCCGCAGCTCGGCGTCGACGACGTACGCGCGGTGGTTGGGCAGCGGCAGGCCGATCGGCACCGGGTCGCTCTCGGCCCCGGTCAGCTCACCGGTGACCGCCAGCACGGTGGTCTCGGTCGGGCCGTAGCCGTTGAGGAAGCGCCGCCCCGGCGCCCAGCGGGCGGCCAGCTCGGCCGGGACCGCCTCGCCGCCGCAGAACACCGTACGCCAGCCCGGCACGTCGGCCGGGTCCAGCATGGACAGCACGATCGGGGTGATGAAACCCCAGTTCACCTCGTGCGCGACGATGAACCGGGCGAGCCGGACCGAGTCGGCCCGGTCCTCGGCGCCGACCAGCTGCACCGCCCCGCCGAGCAGCAGCGGCAGGAAGAGGTCCATGACGGACACGTCGAAGCCGAGCGAGGCGATGCCGAGGCTGCGCACCCCGGCGTCGGCGCCGCTGACCGCGGCGCAGCCGGTGACGAACTCGACCAGGTTGCGGTGGGAGGTCAGCACCCCCTTGGGCCGGCCGGTGGAGCCGGAGGTGAACAGCACGTACGCCGGGTCACCGGGCCGGGCCGGGCAGGGCGCCAGCGGGGCCGGACCGTCGGCCTGCACCACCTCGACGCCCGGCAGGTCGGTCAGCTCGGCCGCCGCGTCGCCGACCAGCAGCGACACCCCGGCGTCGGTGAGGATCTCGCGCAGCCGCTCGCGGGGGCCGTCCGGTTCCAGCGGCACGTAGCAGCCACCCGCGAGGAGCACCCCCAGGACGTCGACGACCAGCTGAGGGCGGCGTCGGCCGCAGACCCCGACCCGGCTGTGCCGGCCGACGCCCCGGGCCCGCAGCGCGGCGGCCACCCCGGCCGCTTGGCCGATCAGCTCCCGGTAGGTGAGCCGGTCGTCCCACTGACGGACGGCCACCGCGTCCGGGCAGCGCGCGGCCCGGGCGGCGATCAGCTCGGCCAGCGTCCCGTCCGGCCAGGGCAGCTGCGGCCCGGCGGCGGCGCTGATGGAAAGGATGTCGGTCACCCGTGCTCTCCCCGGTAGGTGGCGGAATCGGTGATCTGCAGGCGCAGTTCGCTGACGTGTCCGCGCCCGGCGGCGTCGGGCACCCAGGCCTGCGCCGGCGTGGGCAGCAGCTCGGTGACCACCACCGCCACGTCGGGGCCGGTCTTCGCGGCGGCGTCGACCATGGCGCACAGCGACTGGGCGTACAGCGGGCCGGTGAGGTCGACGTAGCAGGGCTTGACCTCGGTGCCGACCTTGACGAAGACCCGCTCGGGCAGGTCGAGATCCGCCCGGAAGCGGCGTACGGCCAGGTAGCGGGCGGTCTCGTCGCGGTGCCCGGCCAGGCCGCTGCCGGCCACCGTGGTGCGCCACGTCCGCCGGGCCACCACCAGCCGGTCGATGGTGATCCGGGGCGTGTGCGGGGCCGGGTCCAGCAGTTTGAAGGTGTCCACCAGCAGCGAGCCGAGCAGGTTGGCGAAGATCTCCATCAGCGGCCAGCGGGACCCGTCGGGGAAGACCGCGCTCAGCGCGGCGTCGTCGCGGACCACGGTGACGGCGGTGGCCGGCACCAGCCGGTCGACGTCGCCGCCGCGAGCGGTGTCGATGCCGAGCTGGCGGTCCGCCGGGCCGGTGAGCGCGTACGTGGTGCGGGTGGTCAGCCGGGGCCAGCTCTCCGGGTAGAGCACCCGGATCCGGGCCGGGCCCAGGTCGGCGTCGAGCGCGGCCCGCAGCGCCGCCGGGTCGGGGTGGAACGGGCTGAGCACCGCGCTGTCGTAGGCGACGGTGGCCGGGTGCAGCTCGCCGAGGACGAGCAGGAACTCGCCCCGGTCGATCGCCTCGGCCGAGACCGCGCTGATCTGGAGGTCGGGGTTGTGGATCCGTGCGGACGGCCAGCCGGGCCGGTCGGCGGCGAAGAGCGTGCGGACCGGGCCGGCCAGGTCCTCGGCGCGCAACCGCAGCTCGACGGTGCCGGCCGGCAGGTGCCGCAGCCCGAACAGCTCGGCCCACCGCTCGGTGAAGCTCGCACCGGCGCGGGCGACCGGGCCCTCCGGGGCGATCAGGATCCCCTGGGCCAGCGACCAGATGTCGGCCAGCCGCACCGGACCCTCGGCGGCCAGCTCGTCGTAGAGGTCGGCGAGGACCTCGGCGCAGCCCGCGCCGATCTCGGCGGTGAGCCAGCGGGCCGCCTGGAGCACCACCGCGAGCGGGGCGGCCAGCGCGTCCAGCACGGTGGCGCCGATGGTGACGTCGAGGTCGCGGGCGGTCTCCTCGTAGCAGACGGTCCGGCCGGCGTACATCTGCCCGCTCTGCCGGGTGGCGGGGCGGCCGGTGACCGCGGTGAACTCGGTGTTGAGCGCGGCCAGCGCGGCACCGAGCCGGTCCGGGTCGCCGGCGGCGGCCGCGACCGCGTCCCGGGCGGCGCAGAGCCGGTCGAAGTCCGCGGCGACCGCCGCCCGCACCGTGTCCTCGCCGATCGCGGCGATTCGCTCGCCCAGGACGCGTTCGGCGTCCGGGCTGTTCGGCAGGTTGGCGTCCCAGGTCAGCTGGCCCCGTTCGACGAACCGGTCCAGCAGCAGGAAGACGTCGTCGACCGCGCGGACCACGCCGTCCGCGCACGCCCGCTCGGCCAGCTCGCCGGCTGCGGTACGCCCGTCGCAGGACGCCAGCAGCCAGGCCTCCACCGCCGACAGCGGGATCGGCGGGTGCAGCGGCCACCGCAGCTGCCGCCCCTCCACCGTCAGGTGCGGTTGCAGCGCGGGGGCCCACCAGCGGCGTACCGCCAGGTCGTCGGCGAGCCGGTCGGCGTAGGCGATCAGGGCCCAGGCCTCGAACCCGACGTGCCGGCGGGTGACCAGGCCGGGGCCGGGGGTCAACCGGGTACGCGGGTCGTCCGGGTCGAAGCTGCCCCAGCACACCGGGCCGAAGAAGCCGATCGTCTCGGCCTTGCCGCAGTAGCGCTGCCAGTAGCGCAGCAGGCTCAGCTCCCGCTTGCGGCGGCGCACGTTGCGCACCGTCGGGTCGGTGCGCAGCAGCCCGTCCAGCGCGATCAGCATGTCCGGGTTCTGCCAGGTGACCGCCTCGCGCAGCAGCGGGTCGGCGGCCAGTTCGCCGGCCACCGCGGAGGAGTCGGCGAACGCCTCGGCCAGCACCTTGTCCACTACCTCCGGGGTGCCCTCCCCGGCGAGCAGCGCGTCGGCGGCGGCCGCCGCGTCGGGCGCGGCGAAGCGATCCAGGCCGGCGGCGGGGAAACCGGCGCTGCGCAGGACCACGTCCCGCCACACCGACCAGCCGGTGTCGCCCAGCGGCAGCAGGTGACTCATCGGCGATCCTCGCTCTCGGGGGCGTCCACGATCTGCAGCCGCAGCTCGCTGAAGCAGCGGCGGCCGGCGCCGTCCGGCACCCACGCCTGGTCGGGGGTGGGCAGCATCTCGCTGACCACCAGCGACACCTCGTCGCCGCCGTCGGTGCGGGCGGCCCGGACCATGGCGCAGAACATGGTCACGAAGGCGGGGCTGCTCAGGTCGACGAAGCAGGGCTTGATCTCGGTCCCGAGCTTGACGTAGACCTGCTCCGGCAGGCCCAGCCGCCGCCGCCAGGCCCGTGCCGCCAGGTAGCGGTCGCGCTCCGCGGTCACCTCGGCGAGCCCGCTGTCCCCGACCGTGGTCCGCCAGGTCTGCCGGGCCACCACCAGGTTGTCCAGGATGATCCGGGGTGTGTACGGCGCGGCGGCGACCAGTTTGAAGCCGTCGACGGCATGCGCGCTGAGCATCTCGGCGAAGACGTCGGTGAGCGGCCACCGCTGGCCGTCGCGGGCGGTGGCCACCAGCTGGCCGTTCTCGTCGGTCACCGTGAGGTCCACCGTGGGCAGCACCCGGGCCGGGTCCGCGCCCGGGGCCGGCTGGAACGCCAGGTGCCGGTCGGTCGGACCGGTCAGCGCCTCGGCGGTACGGCTGGTCCGCCGGGGCCAGTCGCTGGGAAAGAGCAGCCGGATCCGGCGCTCGCCCAGGTCCTCGGCGAGCGCCGCGCGCAGCCGCTCCACGTCCGGGTGCGACGGGGTGAACACCGCGCAGTCGAATGACGACCAGGCCGCGTGCAGCTCGCCGAGGACGACGGTGAACTCGCCCCGGCGCAGCGCGTCGGCGTCGGCCGCGCAGATCTGCAGGTCGGGGCTGTGCACGATGCCGTTGGACCAGGACGGCCGCCTTCCGGGGAAGACCTCGCCGATCCGCCCGGCGAGGTCGGCGACGCGCAGCCGGACCTCGGTGGTGCCGGCGGGCAGTGTGTCCAGCGCGAACAGCCCGGCCCAGCGCGCCGCGAACTCGGCGGCCACGGCGTCGACCGGACGCTCGCCCCCGCCCCAGAACAGGCCCTGCACCAGGAACCAGAGGTCGGACAGGGCGACCGGAGAGTCCCCCGCCTCGGCGCGCAGCTCCTCGTAGAGCCCCCGGAACACCGCCCCGTACCCCTCGGCCAGGGCGTTGACCATCCAGCGGGCGGCGCGCAGCAGCACGTCGAGCGGGGCGGCGAGGTCGGCCAGCAGTGGCGCGCCGAAGACGACATCGAGGTCACGGCTGGTGTCCTCGTAGCAGATGGTCCGCCCGGCGTACATCTGGCCCTCCCGGCGCCGGGACGCGGCCCCGGTCAGCGCGGTGAAGGTGGCGTCGAGGTCGTCGAGGGCGGCACGGAGCCGGTCCGGGTCCCCGGCCGCGGCGGCGACCTCGTCGCGGGCCGCCCGCAGCCGGTCCCAGCCGGCCCGCGCGGTGGCCCGAGCTGGCTCGTCGCCGATGTCCTCGATGCGGGTGGTGAGCACCTGCTCGGCCTCCGGGCTGACCGGCAGGGCGGCGTCCCAGGTGATCAGCTCCCGGGCCACCAACCGGTCCAGCAGGGCGTAGCCGTCCTCCGGCCGGCGCAGCCCGAGCGCCGGATCGGTCACCAGATGGCACGCCGGCCGGCGGCCGTCGACGGCGGCGAGCACCGCCGCCTCCACCGGAGACAGCGGCACCGGCGGCCGGCCGGGGCGCAGCACGCTGCGCCCGCGCACGCTCAGGTGCGGGCAGAGCATCGGCGGCCACCAGCGGCGCACCATCAGGTCCGTGCCGATCCGGTCGGCGTACGCGGAGAGCGCCCAGGACTCGAACCAGACCCAGCGGCGGCGGGTCAGCCCGGCTCCCTGGCTGATCCGGGCCACCTCCGGCTGCTCCGGGTCGAGCGTGACCCAGCAGCTCGGCCCGAAGAACCCGACCGTCTCGTTCTTGCCCGCGTACCGCTGCCAGTACTTGAGCAGGGCCCGCTCGCGGTCGCGGCGGCGCACGTTGCGGGCCGCGTCGCCGCCGCCGCGGGCCAGACCGTCCAGGGCGACGAGCGCGCCGCGGTTCTGCCAGGTGACCGCCTCGCGCAGCAGCGGCTGGCCGGCCAGCTCGCTGAGCCGGTGCGCCGACGACCGGACGGCCTCGTCGAACTCCTTGTCGAACCGGTCGGCGCCGGCCCCGATGGCCAGCAGCTCGTCGGCGACCGCGGCGGCGTGCGGCGCGGCGAAGAGGGTCAGCCCGTCGGCCGGGAAGCCGGTGGTACGCAGCAGGCCGTCCCGCCACACCGACCAGCCGGTCTCCCCCAGCGGCACCCGGTGCGCGGGCGGCGCGCCGGGACCGGACGCCACCGAGGCGCGCTCGACACCACCGGAGCCGGCATCGGCGGACGCGGTGGACGGGGCGGTGGCGGCGCTGCCGCCGACGGCGTCGGCCAGGTCGGCGCGGATGGCGGCGAGCAGTTCAGGCAGCCGGTCGGCGAGAAAGAAGTGCCCGCCGTCGATCTCGTGCAGGGTGAAGCCGGCGGCGGTGTGCGCGGCCCAGGCGGCGCTCTGCTCCCGGGTCACCGCCCGGTCGTGCCGGCCGCTGAACGCGACGATCGGCACCGGCAGCGGCTCGCCGGGGACGTACCGGTAGTCGTCCACCCGGCCGAAGTCGGCGCGCAGCAGCGGCAGCAGCAGTTGCACCAGCTCCGGGTGCGCCAGCAGCTCGGCGGGGAGACCGCCGCCCGCGCCGAGGCGGCGCAGCAGCTCGTCGTCGTCCACCCGGGACAGCCCGTCGAAGAGGCTGGGGGCGGCGACGTGCGGGGCTCGCGCGCCGCCGACGTAGAGCCGCAGTGGCAGCGGGCGGCCGGTGCGGCGCAGCTCGCGGACCACCTCGAAGCCGACCCGGCCACCCATGGAGTGGCCGTAGATCGCGTACGGGCGGTCGGCGCGCCCGGCGACGGCGTCGGCGACCTCGGCGACGGTGAACCGGGGGTCCTCGCTGATCCGATTCTCCCGGCCGGGCAGCTGCACGGCCAGCACCTCGACGCCCGGGCCGATCCCCTCCTGCCAGCGCCGGAAGGCGCTCGCGCCGGCCCCGGCATAGGGCAGGCAGAACAGTTGCACCGGCGCCTGGGGTCGGCTTCCGGGCGAGACGAACCAGTTCACCGCACGCCTTTCTGAACGGGATCGATCCAGTACCGCCGGCGCTGGAACGGGTAGCCGGGCAACCCGGTGCGGCGGACGCCCTCGGCGGGGTGCAGCGCGGCCCAGTCGACGTCGCGGCCGGCCACCCAGTCGGCGGCGAGGTCGCGCAGCGGGCCGGCCGGACCGGCGATCCGGGTGTCGGCGGCGCGCAGCTCGTCCAGCGCGGCGATCGCGCCGGCCAGGTCGGTGGCGACCACCGCCGCCCGGCAGTCGAAGGCCCGCCGGCCCAGCGCCAGGGTGGCGGCCACCTCGGGCAGCGCCGGGGCCGCGCTGGCCAGGTAAGTCCGCAGCCGGGCCAGCGCCGCGCGCAACGCCTGCGGGGTACGCGCCGAGACCGGCAGCAGGTACGCCCGGCCCTCCGGCGCCTCGACCGGCTCCCTCGGCGGCGGCTGCTCGACCACCACGTGGGCGTTGGTCCCGCCGAGGCCGAACGAGCTGACCCCGGCGACCCGGCGCGGGCCCGGCGGCCAGTCACGCGCCTTGGTCGGTACGTAGAACGGACCGCCGGCCAGGTCGATCTCCGGGTGCGGCCGGGTGAAGTGCAGGTTCGGCGGGATCACCCCGTGCTGCACGGCGAGCACCGTCTTGATCAGCCCGGCCACGCCGGCCCCGGCGTCCAGGTGACCGATGTTGGTCTTCACCGAGCCGAGCGCGCAGGACTCGGCGGACGCGGCCCCGCCGTACACCTCGTGCAGCGCGGCCACCTCGATGGCGTCGCCGAGCGGCGTACCGCTGCCGTGGGCCTCGATGAAGCGGACCTCGCCGGGGGCGACCTCCGCGGCGGCGAGGGCGTTCGCGACGGCGGCGGCCTGACCGGCGGGGCCGGGCACGGCGAAGCCGGCCCGGTCCGGCCCGTCGTTGGTGACCGCCCAGCCGGGCAGCACGGCGTAGATCCGGTCGCCGTCGGCTTGGGCGTCGGCGAGGCGGCGCAGCGCGACCACCCCGACGCCGGAGCCGAAGCCGGCCCCGTCGGCGGCCTCGTCGAAGGCCCGGCAGCGCCCGTCCGGCGAGGCCAGCCCGCCGGGGATGTGCCGGTAGCGCGGCCAGGTGACGTTCACCCCGCCGGCGAGGGCGAGGTCGCACTGGTAGTCGGCGAGGCTCTGCGCGGCGAGGCAGACCGCGACCAGCGAGCTGGAGCAGGCGCTCTGCACGGCGACCGCCGGCCCGGTCAGCCCCAGCCGGTACGCGACCTGCCCGGGCAGGTGGTCGGTGAACTGCCGGCCGATCAGCCGGGCCTCCCAGTCGTCCGGGTCCACGTCGCCCACCACGGCCGGGTTGTCGAGCAGGTGGAACAGGAAGTACCGGTTGGCCGAGGTGGCCGCGTAGACCCCGACCAGCCCGGGGAACCGGGCCGGGTCGTGTCCGGCGTCCTCCAGCGCCTCCCACGCGGTCTCCAGGAAGAGCCGGTGCTGCGGGTCGGTGCGGGCGGCCTCCTGCGCACCCATGGCGAAGAACTCGGCGTCGAAGTCGGCGACGCCGTCGAGCCGGCCGGCGGCCCGGACGTGCCGGGGGTCGGCGCGCAGGCCGGGCCCGATGCCCAGCTCGGCCAGCTCGGCGTCGCTGTGGTCGTGGATCGAGTCGACCCCGGCGCAGAGGTTCCACCAGAAGGTGGCCAGGTCCGGCGCGCCGGGGAAGCGCCCGGCCAGCCCGACGACCGCGATCTCGTCGCCGGTGTACTCGCGGGCGGCGAGGGTCGGCGCGGCCGGGGCGGGCAGGGTCGGTGCGGGGGCGGGTGCGCCGGGCCGGTCGTCGACGGCCGCCGCGTCGAGCAGCCGGGCCTGCGCCGCGACGGTGGGGTGGGCGAAGAGCCGCACCATCGGCAGCGCCACCCCGAACCGCTCGGCGAGGCGCTGCTGCACCTGGCCGAGGAGCAGGGACTGGCCGCCGGCGTCGAAGAAGCTCTCCTGCCGGCCGACCGCGTCGCGGCCGAGCACCGCGCACCAGATGTCGTGCACCGCCCGCTCGGTCTCGGTGCCTGGGCCCTGCCCGGCCGGCACGTCCCGCGGCGGTTCGGGCAGCGCCCGCTCGTCGATCTTGCCGGTCACGGTGAGCGGGAAGGCGTCGAGCGCGACCACCGCGCGGGGCAGGGCGTACTCGGGCAGCCGCCGGGCGAGGGCGGCGCGCAGGGCCGCCGGGTCGAGGGGCCCGCCGGCGGGCGTCGCGTACGCCAGCAGCTCGCCGTCGCGGGCGATCGCCCGGACCGCGGCGACGCCGGGCTGGGCGGCGAGGACCGCCTCGATCTCGGTCAGCTCGACCCGGAACCCGCGCACCTTGACCTGCCGGTCGAGCCGGCCCAGGCAGACCAGCTCGCCGCTCGGCAGCCGCGCGCCGAGATCCCCGGTGCGGTACGTCCGGGTGACGCCGTCGTCGTCGAGCGCGAACCGGTCGCTGTCCTGGCCGAGGTAGCCGGGGGCGAGGTGCCGGCTGCGCACCACGATCTCCCCGGTCGACCCGTCCAGGGACAGCGCGTACCCGGGCAGCGGGGTGCCGATCGGCAGCGGCCCGGTGGCGCTCGGGTCGGCGGCGGCGAGCGGAAGGGCGTAGCAGGCGGCGAAGGTCATCTCGGTCGCGCCGTAGCCGTTGACCAGCACGCAGTCCGGCGCGAACCGGTCCCGGCCGCGCGCGGCGTCGACTCCGGTGGCCTGCTCGCCGCCGAGCAGCACCACCCGTACCGAGTCGAGCCGGCGCGCGCCGAGGGCGTCGAGCAGGAACCGGTAGACCGTCGGGGTCGAGTGGTAGACGGTCACCCGGCGGCGGAGCAGCTGCTCGGCGGCGTGGGCCAGCCCGTGCCGGCGCAGGTCCACCGGGACGACGGCGGCGCCGGTGAGCAGGGCCGGGTAGAGGTCCGGGATGGCGGCGTCGAAGCTGAACGAGGCGAGCAGGCTGAGCCGGTCGTCCGGGCCGAGGGCCAGGGCGCGGATCTGGTTGTCCACGACGTGCGCCAGGTTCCGGTGGGTCTGCGCGACCGCCTTGGGCGTGCCGGTGGAGCCCGAGGTGAACAGCACGTACGCCGGCGCGTCGGGGTCGACGGGGACCGGGCGCAGCGGGGCGGGCGGCACCCGGTCCAGGACGACCACGGTGGTGCCGGGCCGGTCGGCGCAGAGCCGTTGCGCCAGTTCCCGGTGGGCGGCGGCGCAGGCGACGGCGCGCACGTCGGCGGCGGCGAGCATGTGCCGCAGCCGCGTGACGGGGAACCCCGGGTCCAACGGCACGTACGCGCAGCCCGCGGCGAGGGCGCCGAGGACGGCGGCGACGGTGGGCGTGCCGTGCCCGGTGAGCACGGCGACCCGGTCGCCGGCCCGCAGGCCCGCGGCGGCGAGCGCGGCGGCGTGGCCACCGGCGCTGCCGGCCAGTTCGGCGTAGTCGACCTCGTGGGTCTCGCTCAGGATCGCCGGCCGATCGGGATGGGTGGCCGCGACGTCCAGGAAACGCTGGATGATCATTGAGTGCGCCATCTCAGGAAGTCGTCTCGACTCCACTGTGGACAGGCACGCAGGCATCGACAATTGTGATCATGATCCCCCCCAGAACTTCACAATGGGGCCAGGATAGGCCTCGATGCCCGCTGGAAAAGTCCATTGATGGGAGTCAGCCCGAAGGGTCCACGGCGCGGCGGAGATCGGCCGTGGAAAATCGACCGATCATCCCCCTAGCGCGGCGAGGAGTTTCAGCATAGAGGGGCGACAGCGAGTAATTTTCCGGCGAAAGTGGTCGCAAGCCGAGGATTTTTCGCCCCGGCGGCTCCCTTATCGGCAGCTCAGGCGGGGTGTGCAGCGGCGGCGACGTCACTCATCGTACGGGTGCGGTGGCGACGTATCGACACCCCTGGTGAAACTTTTCGGCAGCTGCGCCACCAGGTCCTGGAACTCGCCGACGGTGACCGCCTCGCGCAGGGTGGCGAAGACCGCCCGCACACCGACCTGGGCGGTGGCCGGCTCGACACCGGCCCGGTCCGCCACCCGGCGCAGGAACTCGACCGGCCCGAAGGTCTCCGCCGCGCCCGGTGTGGCGTCCGGCGGCGGCTCGGCCAGGTATTCGCTGAGGTCGTTCGGCAGCTGGGCGGTCAGGTCCTCGACCTCGCCCGCCTGGACCCGCTCGGCCACCGTCACCAGCACGGCCCGGGCGATCGCGGCGGCACGCTCCGGCGGCAGCTCCGCCCGCCGCGCCACCGCGTCGACGAAGAGGGGAAAACGCACCCGGTCCTCCTCACGCTCCGCCGATCCGTCGGATTCCCGACCCTGGCCGGCGAAGGGCCGTCCGTCAGGAATTCGACCCTCGGCGTCCGGCCGGTCCCGGTCGGGAATCCGACCGCGGTTACCCGCCCGGGCGGGACGCAAACGGCTGCCGTCCGGTGGGTGAAGGCACGGCCGGTCGCTGCGTTGCACCGGCGCGCAGCGGCCGGCCGGGCGCGTCGGCCGTCCCCCACTGCGGGCGGAACCGAAACGGTCAGGCCGTCCGCCGAGCCCCGCTCACGCCAGCAGGGCCCGCCGGTGCAGGTCGTCGAAGATGATCTGGTCGACCGGGGAGACCCGGTCCCGGTCGGCGTACCCGAGCCAGGCCACCGCCTCGATCTCGTGATCCGGCCGGGGATCGCCGTGGTGGTCGGCGGTGTAGCAGGTCATCCGCACCAGCGTGCCCGCCGGGTGGCCGTGCGCCCGGGCGGTGAACGTGCCGACGTGCACGGCCGTCTCCGGGTCGATCACCACGCCCAGTTCCTCGGCGATCTCGCGGGTGAGCGTCTCCCGGTCGGTCTCGCCGGGCTCGCGCTTGCCGCCGGGCAGGTACCAGACGTCCCTGCCCCGCGTGCGGGTGCTGAGGATCCGGCCGTCCTCGATCCGGATCCAGGCGATCTTGTCGATGGGGTCCACGGCGGTCCTCCGGTGCGGCGGGCACCCACTGTAGACGGCAGCACCGACGGGCCGGTCCGGCGGCGCGCGTTGGAGTCCCCTCACTCCTCGGCGAGGACGTCGAGCAGCAGCGACGCCGTCCAGCTGAACGCCGCCGAGCCGAGCCCCGCCGCGGTGTCCGGGTGGAAGTACTCGTGGCAGCCGCCGGTGGCGACCAGCTCCAGCATCGACTCGCGCAGGCCGGCGGCCAGGTCCGGCCGGTGGTGCGCGCGCAACCCCCGCCAGAGCAGCCAGTTGGTGTTCATCCAGCTCGGGCCGCGCCAGTAGCGCAGCGGCTCGAAGTCCGGCGCGCCCCGGTCGTGGGTGGGCAGCGGGCGCGGCATGTGCCGGGCCAGGCCGAACCGCGCCGAGCACGCCTCGGCCAGCACCGCCCCCACCTGGCGCGCCGGCAGGTCGGGCAGGATCAGCGGCATCAGCCCGAGCACCGTACGGGCCGGGACCAGCCGGTCGGTGCGCAGGTCGCGCGGGTGGAAGGTGCCGGTGACCGGGTCGTAGAGCCGCCGGACCAGCGCCTCGGTGATGGCGGTCGCGCGGTCGCGGTGCGGGCCGGGATCGGCGCCCACCACGGCGGCGATACCGGCCAGCGCGTGCTCCGCCGCGCCCAGCGCCGCATTGAACAGCGGGCACTCGACCAGGAACGGATGCCACCCGGCCAGCGCGTGGTCGCGGTAGCGATGCTCGCGGTAGGAGGCGACGATCGCGACGTAGCGCGCGTAGTCCAGGTCCGTGGGGCGGTGCGCCGCGTCGGCGTGCGCGGTGTCGTGCCGCCGGTACGCCCGCATGACGGCGGCGTCGGCGGGCACCGCGGCCATCGGCGCGTCCCAGGCCGGGCTGTTGTCCAGGCCGGACTCCCACGGGTGCACGATGGCGGCGAGCCCGGCCCCGCCGACGTCCCGCCGGCCGGTGAGGTAGCGCTGCTGGGCGACCAGCCTCGGGTAGAGCCAGCGCAGCGCCTGCACCGACGCCTCGGAGGGGGCGCGGCGGTGCACCAGCCAGGCCGCCTGGGCGTGCACCGGCGGCTGGACGATGCCCGAGGTGGCGGCGGCCGGGGCGCCCTCGGCGGCGGCGGAGCCCCAGAACTCCGGCCCGGGGAAGTACGACCCGACCCGGAGGGCGGGGTTGAAGACGATGTGCGGCACCCGCCCGTCGGCCCACTGCGCGCCGAACAGGGTGCGCAGTTCCCGCCACGCCCGGTCCGGGCGGACGTGGGCCAGCCCGACGGCGATGAACGCCGAGTCCCAGCTCCACTGGTGCGGGTAGAGGGTGCGCGAGGGCACCGTGTGGTCGTGTTCCCAGTTCGCGTCGAGGGTGGTGATCGCCAGCCGCCGCAGGTCGGCGAGGAGCGCGCCGGGCGCCGGCCGGGCCGCCGCGCCGGCCTGTGGGGCGGGGCCGCCGCCGGGGTGGTCGGTGGGGGGCGCGCCCAGGCCGGAGGGGCCGCTGGCGCCGGCGCTCATGCCGCCGCCTGCCGGGGCTGGGCGTGGCGCAGCACGGTCGCCGCCTGTTGCAGCGCCCGGACCGGGTCGCCGCGCAGCCGGCACTCCAGCGCCAGCCAGCCGGGGTAGCCGATCTCCCGCAGGGTGCCCAGCAGCGCCGGCCAGTCCAGGTGCCCGGCGCCGGGCTGGAACCGGTTGGAGTCGCTGACCTGCACGTGCCCCAGGTACGGCGCGGCGGCGCGCAGGGCGGCGTGCACGTCGTCCTCCTCGATGTTCATGTGGAAGGTGTCGGCGACCACCCGCACCGAGGGCAGGCCCACGGCGGCGCAGAGCGTGACCGCCTCGTCGAGCCGGTTGACCATGTGGTCCTCGTACCGGTTGAGCGGTTCGAGGAAGAGGGTGACGCCTTCGGTGCGGGCGTGCTCGCCGAGGTGACCCAGGGCGTCGACGAGCACCTGCCGGTCGCCGCCGGGCGAGCGGGGCGGTTCGAACGGCGGCAGCCGGCGGGAGAACATCCCCCAGGCGGCGGGGGTCATCGCGCCGACGCCGCCGAGTTCGGCGATCACGGTGAGCTGGGAGCGCAGGTTGGCCACCGCGTCGCGGGAGCGCGCCGGGTCGAAGTCGCCGATGAAGTGGTCCATCTCCACGCAGACGGTGGGCATGACCACCCCCTCGGCGCGGGCCCGGCGCAGTTCGGGCAGCCGGCGGGCGAGGGCGAGGTCGCCCCGGCCGCGCAGCTCGATGCCCTGGTAGCCCAGAGCGGTGGCGAGGGCGAACTTCTGGGACAGGTTGGTGCCCGGGAGCAGTTGCTCCTGGCAGGCGAGCGGGATGGTCATCTAGAACCTCAGCACGACTTGTAGGACGTCACCGGCACCGCGGTCGAGCAACGCGAGCGCGTCGGCCACCGCGCGGGCGTCCACGACGTGGCTCACCAGCGGCAGCGGGTCGACGCTGCCCTCGGCCACCAGGTCCATGAAGGTGTGGGCGATGCGGTCACCGGACCACCGGCCGGCCAGGCCGGGCGCCGGGGCGGGTCCGGAGACCTGGGCCGCCACCAGCTGGATCCGGTTGTGGTGGAACTCCTCGCCGAGGCCGAGCCCGTCGGCCTGGCCCTGGTAGAAGCCGGCGGCCACGACGCGGCCGGCGTGGGTGGTGGCGCGGATCGCCTCGTGCAGCGCCGGGTACGCCCCGGACAGCTCCAGGCAGACGTCCGCGCCCCGGCCGCCGGTGGCCTCGCGGAGCACGGCGGCGGCGGAGTCGACGCCGGCGTCGACCGTACGGCGGGCACCGAGGCGGGCGGCGCGTTCCAGCCGGGCCGGCACCCGGTCGACGGCGACCACCCGGGCGCCGGAGAGGCTGGCCAGCCGCGTGGCGAGCAGCCCGATCACGCCCTGCCCGAAGATCCCGACCCAGTCGCCCAGATGCAGGTCCGCGGCGAGCACGGCGGTCAACGCGATGGCGCCGGGGCGGGCGAAGACGGCGGCGAGCGGGTCGAGCCCGGGGGCGAGCGGGTTGACCGCGCCGGCCGGCAGGACGGCCTCGGCCCGGTGCCCCCAGATGCCCCAGACGAGCTGGCCCGGATGCCGGTCGGCGACGTCGCCGGCCACCTCGACGATCTCGCCGACCTCTTCGTAGCCGAACCCGACCAGCGGGTACGGCACCGGGGTCTGGCGGGGGACGAACATCCGGCTGGCGTCGTCCCAGTCCTTGCTGAGCCGGGGGTTGCTGCCCCGGAACATGGTGAGCTCGGTGCCGGCGGAGATGCCGGAGAAGCAGGTGCGGACCCGGACCTGGCCCGGGCCGAGCGGATCGGTGGGGCAGGGCTCGAGGCTCACGCGCCGCGGCCCGGCCAGCGAGACAACCCAGTTGCCCATGGCGCCACTCCCGGGACGTACCGGGCTCAATCTTAACAAAAAATCGCTATATGTCTTGTTATTGATCAATCGAAGGCGTTGAATCCCTTTGTGTACCCTTCGAGAGGAGTGCCACCGATGCCATCACCCTCGATGCGGATCCTCGCGTCCACCCTGATCATGGCAGTTGCCGGGGTCGGACTGCTGGCCTGCGGCGACGACGAACCGGAAAGTGACAACTCGCAGATAACGGTGTGGAGCCTGGAGGACGTGGCCGACCGGGTCACCGCCACCCGCGCGATCATCGCCGACTACACCGCCAGGACCGGGGTCAAGGTCAACCTCGTCACCGTCAACGAGGACCAGTTTCCCTCCCTCATCGCCTCCAGCGCCGCCGCCGGCGAGCTGCCCGACGTGGTCGGCTCCGTCTCGCTCGCCGGCATCCGCACGCTGGCCGGCAACGAACTGCTGCACCCCGACGCCAACAAGGAGATCGTCGACAGGCTGGGACGCGACACCTTCTCACCGCGCGCGCTGGAGCTGACCTCCGACGACGGCAAGCAGCTCTCCGTACCGAGCGACGGGTGGGGGCAACTGCTGGTCTACCGCAAGGACCTGTTCGACGCCGCCGGCCTGCCCGCCCCCGACACGTACGAGAAGATCGCCGCCGCCGCGGCGAAGCTGAACACCGGCGGGGTCGCCGGCATCACCGCGGCGACCGCCCCCGGCGACGTCTTCACCCAGCAGACCTTCGAGCACCTCGCGCTGGCCAACAACTGCCAGCTCACCGACGACTCCGGAGCCGTGAAGCTGGACTCGCCGGAGTGCGTGGAGGCGTTCCGCTTCTACGGCGACCTGATGCGCACCTCCTCGGTCAAGGGCGCGCAGGACGTCGACACCACCCGGGCCACCTACTTCGCCGGCAAGGCGGCGATGCTGATCTGGTCCCCGTTCATCCTCGACGAGCTGGCCGGGCTGCGCGCCGACGCCCGGCCGACCTGCCCGCAGTGCCAGGCCGACCCGACGTTCCTAGCGAAGAACAGCGGCTTCGTCACCGCGATCAAGGGACCCAACGGCACCCAGCCGGCCCAGTACGGCGAGATCAGCTCCTGGGCGGTGCTGGACGGCGCCGCCGCCGACCCGGCGACGTCGTTCGTGGAGCACATGCTCTCCGACGGCTACCCGCGCTGGTTCGGGATGTCCCCCGAGGGGCGCTTCCCGGTCCGCAAGGGCACCGCCGACGACCGGGAGAAGTTCCTCACCGCCTGGAACACCAGCCAGGCCGGCGTGGACGCCAAGAAGCCACTGTCCGAGGTGTACGGCGACGAGGTGCTGGCCAGCCTGCGCACGAGCCCGGACACCTTCCAGCGCTGGGGCCTGACCCAGGGCCAGGGCAAGCTGGTCGGCGCGATCCTGGGCGAACTGCCCGTACCCAAGGCCCTCGCGGACGTCGTCGGCGGCAAGAGCGACGCCGGCGCGGCGGCCGCCCGGGCGAAGAAGGACGTGGAGGCGATCAAGGCGGGCGTCAATTGACCGCTGCCCCGCCGGAGACCGGCCGCTCCCCCGCCCGGGAGCGGCCCGGTCCCGGCCGCCGGCGTCCGCTGACCCTGCGTCGCCGCGAGTCCCGGGAGGGGCTCGCGCTGGTCGCCCCCACCCTGCTCGTGGTGATCGCGGTGATCGGCATCCCGATCGTCTGGACGGTGCTGCTGGCCTTCCAGCGGGTCCGCCTGGCCACCCTGCGCAAGACCGGGCTGTTCGGCGAGTTCACCCTCGACAACATCGACCGGGTGCTGAGCACCCCGGGCTTCGCCGACACGCTCTGGACCACCGTGCTCTACAGCCTCGGCGGCACCGCCGGGTCGATCGCGCTCGGCCTGGTCGCGGCACTGGTGGTCCGCCGGCCCTTCCGGGGCCGGACGCTGGTCCGGGCCTCCATGCTGCTGCCGTACGTGGCGCCGGTGGTCGCGGTGGCCTTCGTCTGGCAGGTGATGCTCGACCCCCAGCTCGGCCTCGTCAACGACTGGGGGCAGCGGTTCCTCGGCTGGGACGCCCCGATCCCCTTCCTGTCCCAGGACTCGACCGCCCTGGCGACGGTGGTCGCCTTCGAGGCGTGGCGCTACTTCCCGTTCGCGTTCCTGTTCCTGCTGGCCCGGCTCCAGGCCGTCCCCGGCGAGCTGGAGGAGGCCGCCCGGGTGGACGGGGCCACCCCGACGCAACGGTTCCGGCACATCCTGCTGCCCCAGCTCATGCCGGTGATCGCCCTGCTGGGGGTGCTGCGGTTCATCATGACGTTCAACAAGTTCGACGACGTCTACCTGCTCACCGGTGGTTCCGCCGGCACCGAGGTGGTCAGCGTCCGGGTCTACCAGTTCCTCACCGCGCGCACCGACATCGGGGCGGCGGCGGCCCAGGCCGTCGTGCTGGCGGTGGTGCTGATCGTCTTCGTCGCGATCTACCTGCGCTTCTTCACCGGACGACGGGAGGCCTGATGGACCGCGACCGGATCGAGACCGTCTCACTGCGCTGGCTGCGCCGGCTGGTGCTCACCGCGTTCCTGCTGATCACGGTGCTGCCGTTCTGGTACATGCTGGTGCTCTCGGTACGCCCCATCGAACGACTGCTGCTCGACCCCGGCTCGCTGTGGGTGCCGCTGGGCGAGCTGACCGTGTCCACGTACACCGAGGTGTTGAAGGCCGCCGAGGACGGCGGCCAGGGTTTCCTCACCTTCATCCGCAACAGCGGCCTGGTCGCCCTGGCCGCGACGCTGTTGACGCTGGTGGTGGCGATCCCCGGCGCGTACGCCGTCTCCCGGCTGCGCTTCTTCGGCCGCCGCCAGGTCAACGCGCTGTTCCTGGCGGTCTACCTGTTCCCGTCGATCGTCATCGCGATCCCGCTCTTCGTGGTCTTCACCCGGGCCGGGCTGCGCGGGTCGCTGTTCGGGCTGGTCCTGGTGTACATCTCGCAGACCCTGCCGGTCTCGGTCTACATGCTCAAGAACTACTTCGAGACCATCCCGATCAGCCTGGAGGAGTCCGCGGCCATCGACGGGGCCGGCCGGTTCGGCATCATCCGCCGGATCAGCCTGCCGCTGGCCGCCCCGTCGATCATGGCGGTCGCGCTCTACGACTTCATGATCGCCTGGAACGAGTTCCTCTTCGCGCTGCTCTTCCTGGTCGACAAGCCGGACCGGTGGACGGTGTCGCTCGGGTTGTCCCTGCTCGCCGACGGCGTCGAGGTGCCCAAGACGGTGCTGATGGCGGGGTCGGTCATCCTCACCCTGCCCATCGTGATCCTCTTCTTCGCCAGCGAGCGGCTGCTCACCGAGGGCCTCACCGCCGGCGCGGAGAAGGGCTGACCGCGCGACGGACGGTGACCGGGATCACCGGTCACCGTCCGTCGACACCACGATCACACCGCGAAACACCTGCTCGGAAGAGGTGCCGAACCCCCCGGTCGTCACTAGCATCGTTCGGGAACCCGCCCCGGCGGGTACGGGGGAAGACCGGCGGAGCGCCTGCGCGTGCCGCCGGAGGGTGCGCCTGCACCACATCCGTATCCGCGACAGGCAAAGGGGCCGGCGATGGGTCGAGCACGGCAGGACGCTCCGACGGGCACCGAGGGCGAGGACTACACCCGTCGGCTGCAACGCCTGGGTGGCGCGCGCTGGAAGCAACTGCTCGACGTGCAGGCGCCGTACCGTTGGAACCTGCGCCGGCTCCACCTGGGCCGCACCCTCGACGTGGGCTGCGGACTGGGCCGCAACCTCACCAACCTCGGCGACGGCGCCGTCGGGGTGGACCACAACGCCACCTCGATCGCGCACGCCCGGGCCGCCGGGCACGAGGCGTACACGGTGGAGGAGTTCTTCCGCTCCGAGCACGCCCGGCCGGACGCCTTCGACTCGCTGCTCGCCGCGCACCTGCTGGAGCACCTCCCCGCCGGCCAGGCGCTGGAGGTGATCTCCTCGTACCTGCCGTTCGTCCGCTCCGGCGGCACCGCCGTGTTCATCACCCCGCAGGAACGCGGGTACGCCAGCGACGCCACCCACGTACGGTTCGTCGGGTTCGCCGAGGCGGCGGAGGCGGCCCGCGACCTCGGCATGACCGTGGTGCGGCAGTACTCCTTCCCCTTCCCCCGGATGCTCGGGAAGCTCTTCACCTACAACGAGTTCGTCACCGTCGCCCGGCTGCCCTGACCGCCGCGCCACCCGGCCGGACGCCGGTTACCGTGGCGGCATGACCAACCCGACCCGCTGGGCGACCGAGACCGGTCCCGGGCACTCGCAGTGGTACATCGACCGGTTCCGCAAGCTCGCCGCCGAGGGCGCCGACCTCGCCGGCGAGGCCCGCCTGGTGGACGCGGTCGTGTCGCCCGGCTCGCGGATCCTGGACGCCGGCTGCGGCACCGGCCGGGTCGGCGCCGCGCTGGCCGCCCGTGGTCACCGGGTGGTCGGGGTGGACGCCGACCCGGCGCTGGTCGAGGCCGCCCAGGCCGATCACCCCGGCCCGCGCTGGCTGGTCGGCGACCTCGCCGAGCTGGACCTGGCGGCGGCCGGCGAGCCGGAGCCGTTCGACGCGGCCGTGGTGGCCGGCAACGTGATGGCGTTCGTCGCCCCCGGCACCGAACGCGACGTGCTGGCCCGGATCGCCGCGCACCTGCGCCCCGACGGCGTGGTGCTGGTCGGCTTCGGCACCGACCGCGGCTACCGCCTGGCGGACTTCGACGGCGACGCGGTCGCCGCCGGGCTGCGCCCCGAGCACCGCTTCGCCACCTGGGACCTGCGTCCCTGGCGCGACGACGCGGACTTCGCGGTCAGCATGCTGCGCCGCCCCTCCTCCTGACCACGCGCCGCCTCACGCCCTGACCATGCGCCCCGCCCGGGCTCCGGACCGCCGCCCACCCCGGGTCGCTGCCGCTCGCCGCGCGGGCGGCGTCGTCGCCGCGACGCCGGCTCAGGCGGGGGCGGCGACCGCCCGCGCGGCGGCCGGATCGAGCGGGCTGCCGGCCGGCACCAGGCTGACCAGACCGGCGGGCAGGCGTACCGGCCGCACGTCGCGGTAGCCCAGCATGCCCAGCACCCCCGTGCCGGCCAGCACGTAGCGCCGGCCCAGGTCGGTGACGACGGAGACCGCGCCCCCGGTCGCCCCGGGCGCGGCGACGGACTCCACCACGGCGCCCCGGCCGGGTTCGACCAGCACGTGGTCGGCGAGCACCGCACCCCGCCCGGTGGCCGCGCCGGTACGGGCCACCGCGGTCAGGTCGGGCACGGTCGCGCCGACGCGGACATCGCGGACCTCGCCGTCGTCGCCGACGCGCGCGCAGAGCCCGCCACCGTCCACCGCGGCCAGGCGGGGCGGCGACGCGGGCGGGGCGGTGGGACCACCGGGGACGAGGTCCGGCAGCTTGGGCAGCGCGGCGAACCGGCCGAGGGTGATCGGCTCCGGCTCGCCCTGCCCGGTGCGGGCCATCAGCAGGGCCGCCTGCAGCTCGGTGATGCCGGCGAGGCCGTCGGACTCCGCGACCGCGTACTGCCGACCGCCGCCGGAGTTGCGGACCAGGTAGACGTCGCCGACCGCGGCCCCGGAGACCGCGGCCGACGGCCGGCCCAGGTCGGGCAGGGCCGGCGGGGCCAGGTCGGCGCCCGCGGGCAGGGTGTTGAGCAGGGCGGGCGCCACCGGCACCGCCCGCTCCCGGGTGGCGGCCAGGGCCGCCAGCACCCGGTTGGTGTCGCGCAGCAGGAAGCGCCGCTCCCGCCAGACGAGGTGCAGGCTGCCGTCCGGGTGCCGGACCAGCACCCCCTCCTCGCCGGTGGGCCGCCCGCCGTCGGCCTCCCGGCCGATGAGCAGGGCCGATCGGGGTGTCGCCCGCTCGGCTTCGGCCGGGACGACCGAGCAGACCGTCCACGCGGCGGTCGAGAGCCGCCCCGGGGCGGGCAGCGAGTCCGGTGCGTCGGCGATGCCCAGCGGCAGGCCCCGGGGCACCCCCTCGATGGAGCGGCGGGAGACCAGCACGGTGCTGGACCGCTCGGCGCCGATGATCAGCAACGCGGAGGCGTAGTTGAGCACCGGGTGCAGCTTGCCGTCCCGGTAGACGAACCGGGCGCCGGACTCCTTCTCCACGATCACCGCACCGGGATCGCGCCACTTGCTGCCGCCGCCGGCGAAGAGGCCGTACAGGGCGAAGCCACCCAGCCCGATCGCCGCCACCAGCACGCTCGCCAGGCCGGCGCCCGCGAGCCGCCGGAACGGCGACCGCGCCGGGTCGGTCTCCCGCATCACCAGCGCGGCGACCGCCCGCTGCACGGTGAACTGGTACGAGTGGAGCTGGTCCTGCCGCGACGGCATGGCGTCCCTTCCGGCGAGTCGTCGCCGCACAGGATATGCGCTCCGTCGATGCCACGGAGACCCTGCGTCGTCGCCGGCCGCAGGCGCGCTCACGCCGGCCGGGAGTTCGCGCCGCGGGCACCGCGTCGGCGTATAACCGGACCGTGGACAGCAGCGACTGGGACGCCCGGTACGCCGCCTCGGCGGAGCTGGTGTGGACCGCCGAGCCGAACCGTTTCGTGGTGCAGGAGGTCGCCGACCTTCCCCCGGGCGACGCCCTCGACCTCGCCGCGGGCGAGGGGCGCAACGCGATCTGGCTGGCCGAGCGGGGCTGGCGGGTGACGGCGACGGACTTCTCACCGGTGGCGGTGGCGCGCGGCCGGGAGTTCGCGGCGCGCCGGGGCGTACCGGTGGACTGGCGCGTCGCGGACGTCACCGCCGAGGCCCCCGAGCCGGGCCGGTACGACCTGGTACTGGTCGCCTACCTGCACCTGCCCCCGGCCGCGCTGGCGACCGTGCTGGCCGGCGCGCGCGAGGCGCTGCGGCCCGGCGGCGCGGTCGTGGTGGTCGGACACGACCGGGCCAACCTGGACGCCGGGGTGGGCGGCCCGCGCGACCCGGCGATCCTGCTCACCCCGGAGCGGGTGGTCGCCGGTCTCGACGGGCTGCGGGTGCGGCGCGCGGAGACGGCCCGCCGGCCGGTGGCCGTCGACGGCGGCACCGTGGACGCGCTCGACACGGTGGTGGTCGCGACCCGGGCGGCGTGACCGCCGGATGGGCCGCACGGAGACGCGGAAAGATCCACCAGAGTCGGTTGCGGTGATCACCGCACCCAGGCATCCTGACCGACCACCCTCAACCGGCAAACACCAGGGTTACGAGACATCCCCTAGGTGCAGTGACCGTCAAGTATTAGGACGCGCGACGCTCGGTGGGACCGACATGATCTGCGATGTCATGCCGGTAATCTCTTCTTTCAGAACCTGAAAATGCGCACTCGCGACATCGGGGTACTCCGGGATGTGATCTCCGAGCCATCTGAGGGCGACCTCTTCGCCCTCTTCCAACGCGTCCTCGAATTCGCTCATCTCCTCGTTGGTGAGAGCACGCGCGATCTCCTCGCCGACGCGCAGCTCCAGCGTCTCGCGCATGTGATCGAGGAACGCGGACGCTACATCAGGCGCCATCAACAACAAGCCGAGCTCGCGAAGGAGTTCGTAGTCCCATCGGGGCGGAACATGATGCTTGTTACTCATGACACCGTCTCGTCTCAGCCGTGTCCGCGCGATGCGGCCTCACGGCGACCCTCTAGAGTCGAAAGCAGCCTCGCGCGGGCCACCAGCATTGCGCCGATCCGGCGCTTCAACCGTTCCTGCTCTTCTCTCGGGTGTTCATTCAAAACTTCCTCAATTTCGGCACTGCGCTCCTCTAGCGATTGAATCTTCACAGCACATCCCTTCTAATCAAAGCGACAATCCTGTCCACGGTGCGGTCGACCGCCTCCCGCTTCTGCCGCCACGCGTTCTTGTCCTCGCTCACCGATCTGACGAAATCGCGAAGCTGTGCGCGGAGCTGCTGCACCTCAACGACCACCTCGTTGCTTCCGACGATGTCGAGACGTGCCATGGCAGCGTTGATGTCGGAGAAGTCGTACTGAGATTCGCGGTCCGGTGACGTTTCCTGTCGGTCGTTCGGCCGGGAGTGCCGGGCGCGCAGACGCGATACCTCGAGTTTGACGGCCATGGCTGCCTGCACCCGCTCATCCCGGAGCCATTTTCGGTGCTCGGTCCGCGAGCTGAGGCGGGAAATCAGGATGACGTTGACCAGGGAAAGCGCGGCCGCGACGCCCGCAATCGCTGGGCTGAGCCAGTTCGCGGTCACATTGCACTCCGCGGATCCGGCAGGTCACTTGGCCGGTCGTCGTTGCTCTCCGATGTCCGTTCGTCTAACGAGTCGAGGTCCATGTCCTCACCCTCATCGTTGCCAGACGCGGTGATAGGCGCTTCTTTACGGGCTCGCTTCGCCATCCACTCGTCCAGGAAACTACTCGGCGGCCTCTGAGCAGGCGCAGTGGGCATTGTCGATGCCGCCGCCCTCTCCTGCATCGAAGGACGACGCACCACCGGGACGCGCACCTGCTCACCGGCCCTTTTAAGGGCATCGTCCGCACGGGCGGCCGCGACGGCACCAGCCGCCACGCCGGGCCTCTCGTCGGAATCGCTCATGCGCACGGTAAAGGGCTCGAGACGTTCGCCGTTCACCGTTAGCAGTACCACGGCCTGGTACTTGCCGATGCGGGTCAGGTCAGCGGAGGAGATGCCGACCTCTGGACCGATTAGATCGGCGTCGTGTCGGCCCACGCCTTGGACGATCATGTTCCCCACGTTGCCAAGCACAACCTGAGAAAGGCTGTCACTCACATGTCCCTCGCGGGCGGCAAAGGCCGTCAATTGACTGAGCGTTTGATTCGCGACGGTGATCCCTAGGTTGAATTTGCGCGCCTCCGGGATAAGCGTGGTGAAGGACGTGCCGACGAAGTTCTGGAACTCGTCAACGATGATGGACGCGGGCTCGTCGAAACCGAGGAAATCGCCTTCCATGGTGTACCGGAGGACCCGGTCCACGATGAGTGACCCCAAGAATTGACTGGCGCCAGTGCCGAGAGTGGTGCGAGGAACCTTGACCAAGACCGCAGCGCCGTCACGCAGGCTTTCCGCAAGGTTGACGCTAGGTTTGCCGCGGGTGGCCTCCACCAGGGGTCCGGGGCGGCGGAAGTCACCGAACTTCGAGATGAACCACTGTTCCACCTCCGCCTGTTCCTCACGTTTCATCCGCTCATGCATTTCCCAGCGCTGCACCAACTCCGTACGCCCATACCTTCGCAGCGTGGATATTGTTTCGGTGCGCCGCTTCCTATCCTCAATGAGAGCCAGGATGTCGCCGAACTCAGCCCACTTGCCGGCATCCTCGTTCGCTACGGCCACCAGTGTCTGCAGGCAGAGCCTCATCAGGTCCGAGAAACGAGGGCCTGCCCACTCGTAGTACATGCTGCCGACCACCATCTCGATCAGACTCTCGACGTTGCGAAGGATGCCATCTTCGTCGGTCGCGTCCATGTAAATGGGGTTGATGCTGGGCACAGCGGGTTTCGAGAAGTCGAGGGCGATGAGGTTGTCGCGGTGAGTAGCATGTCGAACCGCGTAATCGAACAGTTCCCCGTGCGGGTCGATGATGATAACTGGGGCTTGTCGGCTCTGATCGTGGCGTGTCAAATCGTGGCGTGCGAGATTCTTCAGCGTGTTCGTCTTACCGACCCCAGTACGACCGATTACATAGGTGTGCAGCAGGCGGCTGGCGTCCGGGATACGCACTTCGAGGTCGTCGTCCACGAAAGGCCGCGCGGCCCGCGCTGTGCCGAGAACCGCTCCTTCTCCCACCCCGGTCCAGCCTCTCACTGTAAGTAGGAGGGGCCGGCGGCTACCAAGTCCTCGGCCTTCAATGTATCCGTGGGGCGGATGCATGATGCGGTGGGCCACCTCGACGGGGTAGACGACTGGCTCCGGCTGCGCGTCGGCGTGCAGCTCGACGACATCGAAGGCGCTACCACTGAACAGCGCTGCGCCGATCAGATTCGCCAGTGGATCGTTGCGCTCGGGGGTAACAAGAGTGACCTCAAGACCCAGTGAGATGCCTCCTACCGCCTGCATCGCGAACCACTTCGCCCCCTCGCCGGCGGCGGACTCGACGATGGTGAGGCTGCCCGGCAACTTGCTGGTCAAATCGTCGGTCTCCTGTTTGACCCGCCGGCCGGAGATCTCAAGCATGCAGTTTCCGCCGGTTGCTCTCAGGACGTCGACGAGGAACCCCAAGTCTTCCCTGATCTTCGGATACGTCCCGCTGCGTGGAACGATCGCGACGCGGTGCCCGGTGATGGAGGCTGGGCCCGCCGTGTACGTGCTCCAGCCTCGCAAGTAGACCGAGCGTGAAATCCGCTGCAACGAGGTAAAGTAACGGTCCGCCTCTTCGCCTGCTGGCCCATAAAAGTCGGCACAGAAGTGCGGGAAGACGTTCCCTGTCGCCGGGTCCTGCCTGGTCTCCAGCCGGTACGACAACCGAGACTTATCCGGTGCCGATCGAGCGAATGTCTGCAGTAGATCCTGCTGATCGGAAAGTGTCGCCAGCGCATTTTTCGAGTCGAATTGCCCCAGCCCGATCGAAAAATGCCGGACGAGCTTATCCTCGACCGGGTCGTCTTGCTCGACCCCGTACGTAGCCTCGTTGCCAGCGCCGCGTACCAGCAGGTACTGCTCGAGTACGCTTAACAGCGTACGCCACAGGTCAATTTTGTCCGAGTGAGCCGAGACAGCCGCTTTCAATTGCTTAATCACGCGGTCTAGAGCGCGATGCCAATGCTCTTCAAAGGAGGGCGTCTCCTGCGATACCAGATGCCGGGACAACTGTTCGGCCAGGTCCGGTGTCACCAAGTCGTCGCTCTTCGCCTGCCAGTAAAGACGTACGGCGTCCGCGAGCAGCGCCAGGCGTGGCTTCCCCTCGAGATAGTCCATCCAGCGGGGGAACTCGCCTGCTTCGTCCAATCCATCAGAACCGCTCTGCGCGAGCCTCTGGAAGGCTTGTGCGATCTTGATGGCCGACTCGTCATCGGAGGCCGGCAGCATCGCACTGCGCAGCACCACTCTATTGCGGGGCTTCAACAGAGACGTCGGCCTCTCCGGCGGACCGTGCCACTTAACCGAGATGATGCCTTCAGCCTGCGCGGGAATCGGCTGAGGCACGCCCTGGCTGGCGAAGCGGTCGTCACACCCAGCCGCGTAGATGGTGGAACCGCCGTTTTCGGCACTGTTCGCCAGGATCCTGGGAAAGTCCCTTGGAGCTTCGGGACGGAAAGCTGCGAGATTGCTCGTATAGGCGGGAATGGCTAGGACATCGGGAACCGGCCCAACGCCTCCGAGGCTCGGGCCAGCGACAAGGTAGTCCTTGCACACCACCACGCCCAGCACGATCTTCCGGCCGCCGCACTCGAGCTCGATCGAGCGATAGCCACTGCCCGGGGTGATCGACTCCCCTTCGGCGGCATGCTGCTTGGTGACAAGATGGCAGTCCTCCCCGCTGAACACCGCCACCACGTTGTGATTCGGTGAGACAGGGTCCGCGGAATATTCGGACAGAGCCTCGACACCCCCGGAGCGAGGCAGGCCGATGCCGGCGACGATCGTCATTCGCGGGGCGAAGCCGGAGAAAAGCTGAAGTGTCGACGGATCCGCAAGGAAGGCGTACTCGGGAAACACGCACAGGTTCACCGATGCCTTGTCCAGAAAAGAGAGTATCTGTTCCAGCCGCAGGTTCTGGAAGTCGATGAGGTCGGCATCGATCTTTGTACGCGTTGCACCGAAGGCCGCCACCTGTTGTCTCAGGAACGAGAGCGCGGCAAAGCGCTCAACCCTCCCGGTTCTCCACGAAAGTGGCTCGGACGGGCGCCACATGTCGTGGCTGAAGGTGATCGCGCTCGGGACGAAATCCATCTGCACAGCGGCCAAGTGGAGCAATGTCCACTCCCTCCCGTGAGCCCGTCGACTTCACGCCGTTGAATGCCCAGCCTGTCTCGCGGTGTCAGGCAGCGCAATGGTCAAAGGGCTATATTCCTCGCGCCCTAAGGGATGTGTCGTAACCCTGGTGTCTGCCGGTCGAGGACGGATGGTCGGTCAGGATGCCTAGGTGCAGGTAATCACCGCAGCCCGCGCTGAATGGATCTTCCCGTTCACGGGGCAGCAGCCTGCTCAGTTCCGCCGGCTGGTCCGCCTGTTCGCCGCGCACGACCGGGGACGCGTTCGCTGAGGCTCCCTCCTCCGCAGTGGCTGATCTACAGAGTGCGCGGCACGGCGGGGCTCGGGGTATGGCCTGACCGGTAGCATCCCGCACGGACGGTGGCGGCGAGGAGGCCGGGTCGGGTGGGCGCGCGATTCGAGGAACTGGCCTGGCGGGAGACCCCGATCGGCGAGATCAGCCTGCGTCGGCGCCGCGACCCGGCGCTCGACGTCGACGTGTACGAGGTGAAGCTCGACGACGAGTTCCTGATGTCCAGCCTCTTCCCGGTGGCGGAGATCGAGCTGGCCCGGCTGGGCCTGGCCGCGCTGACCGGCGACGGCCTCGACGTGGTGGTCGGCGGGCTCGGCCTCGGATACACCGCCCGGACCGCGCTGGAGGACCCCCGGGTGCGCTCGCTGGTGGTGGTCGAGGCGATCGAGGACGTCATCGACTGGCACCGCCGTCAGCTCCTCCCCTTCGCCGCCGGGCTGGCGCCCGACCCGCGTACCCGGTTCGTCCGGGCCGACTTCTTCGCCGCCGTCGCCGGCGGGACCGGCCTGGACCCGGCGGAGCCCGGCCGCCGCTTCCACGCCGTGCTGCTGGACGTGGACCACTCGCCGCGGCACGTCCTGCACCCCAGCCACGCCCCCTTCTACCAGGCCGACGGCCTGCGCCGGCTGGCCGACCTGCTGCACCCGGACGGGGTCTTCGCCCTCTGGTCCGACGACCCGCCCGACGAGGAGTTCGGCCGGGTCCTCGCCGAGGTGTTCCCGACCTCGCAGGCCCACGTCGTCAGCTTCGCCAACCCGTTCACCGGCGGCGAGAGCGCCAACACCGTCTACGTCGCCCGCCGCTGACCGATGTTTCCGCGCCCGTCCGGCATGTCCGGCCCCACAGGGGGAAGCCCGCGGAGAATCGATCAAGGAGGCGACATGCGTACCGTGCTCTGGATCGTCGGCATCGTCGGCGGCGCGCTCGTCCTGCTGGGGCTGCTCCTCGAGGCGGTCCGCTGGTTGGTCCTCATCGGGGCGGTCGCGCTGGTGGTGGTGATCGTGCTGGCGTTCGTGCGGGGGCGGCAGCTGCTGCGCCGGCACTCCCCCGGCCGCCGGTAGCCGCCGCAAGGAAGCAGTCGGGCATCGGACAGGTCGCAACCCGCATCGGCCGTCGAGGGTGATCTGGTCATCAACGTCCGGAGCACCCGGACCGACCACGGGGAGACACCGATGACCCACCTCGCTCGACGCAGGATGCTCGCGGCAGCCGCCACCGGGCTGCTCACCGCCTCGCTCGGCGTGGCCACCTCCGCACCGGCGACCGCCGCGCCGAGGACCGCCAGCGCCTGCACCATGTCCACCCTGCCCTTCCCGGCCGACGTGGACCGCGCCACGGCGGACGCCGTCGACCCGACCGGCCGGTTCGTCGCCGGTACCGCCATGCGGTTCGGCGACGACGGCAACGAGTCCCTGCTGCTGGTCTGGGACCGCCGGCGGCTCACCGCGGTCGAGTCGTCGATCGCCGCGGACGTGACCGGCGTCAACACCGACGGCGTGGTCGTCGGCAACGGATGGGTCGACGGCACCAGCCGGCCGTGGGTCTACCGGGGCGGGGCCGTCGAACTCCTCCCGGTGCCGCCCGGCGCCGCCGCGGCGTCGGCGATCAACGGGGCGGGAGACATCGCCGGCTGGCGCGAGGAGGCCGACTCCGGCCGGAAGGTCGCGTTGCGCTGGCCGGCGGCCCGGCCCGGCACGGTCGAGGTGCTCGACGCCCCGGCCGGCGCCGTCCCGCAGGACATCACCGAGGACGGCACCATCGTCGGCACCGCCGGGGACTGGGCGCAGTGGACCGGCTGGGTGCGGCACCCGGACGGCCGGGTCGAGGCCCTCACCGTGCCGGGTGCCCGTACGACCCTGGTCGACGCGGCGCAGGGCCGCTGGGTGGTGGGCCGGGTCGACCTCGGTGGCGGCGCCGAGGTGAAGGTGCGCTGGAACCTGCGCGACGGCTCGTGGTCGCGGCTCGCCGACGAGCTGCCCTGGGTGCAGGACGTCAACTCCCGCGGCGCGGTCGTCGGCGGCGACCGCATCGCCCGCAACGGCACCTCCCGCCTGCTGCCCGGTGGCGGCGAGCGGGTGACGGTCGGCGCCCGGGCCGTCTCGGACACCGGCACGGTGGTCGGCTTCCGCAACGACGGCCGGGTCACCCCGGTGCGCTGGAGCGGCTGCTGACCCCACCGGTCGCGCCGCCGGCACCGGCGGCGTCGGTGGCGGCCGTCGACGGTGCGGGTGTCCCGCCCGCACCGTCGACGGCGAGGGGGATCGGAGCGAGGTGACCCGCCGAGCGGCCCGGCCGGGCGGCCACGCCCCGCCGATCCGCCGGCCACGGCACACACACCTACGGAGGCGTAGGTTACCGATAGGTAGGTTAGGCTGGACGCCGGTGCCCCCGGTCCCCGGCCGGTCGGGCGGACCGTCGTGCCCGGCGAGGGGAGACCCGATGGACCTGACCACCGAGCGGCCCTGGCTGCGCAGCTACGCCCCGGAGGTGCCGGCGACCATCGCGCCCTCGGAGGAGTCGCTGGTCGACCTGCTGCACGCAGCGGCCCGCCGGTTCGGCTCCCGGGTCGCGCTGGACTTCTTCGGCGCCACCACCTCGTACGCCGAGCTGGACGCCCAGGTGGCGCGGGCGGCGGAGGCGCTACGGCGGCTCGGCGTCGGCGCGGGCGACCGGGTGGCCCTGGTGCTGCCGAACTGCCCGCAGCACGTGGTCGCCTTCTACGCCACGCTGCGCCTCGGCGCGGTGGTGGTCGAGCACAACCCGCTCTACACCGCGCAGGAGCTGGCCCACCAGCTCGCCGACCACGGCGCCCGGGTCGCCGTCGTCTGGGACAAGGCCGCGCCCCTGGTGCGGGGCGCGGGCGCGGTCGAGACAGTGGTCGCGGTGGACCTCACCCGCGCGCTGCCCCGGGCGAAGCGCTGGGCGCTGCGGCTGCCGGTGGCGAAGGCGCGGGCCGCCCGCGCGGCGATGACCGCCCCGGCGCCGGGCACCCTGGGCTGGAACGCGCTGCTGGCCGCCGCCACGCCGCTGGCCGCCGACCATCCCGCGCCCGGCCCGGACGACACCGCGCTGCTGCAGTACACCGGCGGCACCACCGGCATCCCGAAGGGCGCCGTGCTGACCCACCGCAACCTGCGCGCCAACGCCGCGCAGGGCCGCGCCTGGGTGCCGGGCCTGCGCGACGGCGAGGAGACGGTGTACGCCGTCCTGCCGCTGTTCCACGCGTACGGGCTGACGCTCTGCCTGACCTTCTCGGTGAGCATCGGCGCGACCCTGGTGCTGCTGCCGCGCTTCGACGTCGACCAGGTGCTCGACGCGGTCCGCCGTCGCCCGCCGACGTTCCTGCCCGCCGTCCCGCCCATCTACGAGAAGCTCGCCGCCGCCGCCCGGGAGCGCGGCGTCGACCTGACCTCGGTGCGGTACGCGATCTCCGGCGCGATGGCCCTGCCACCGTCCACGGTCGAGCTCTGGGAGTCGGTCACCGGCGGGCTGCTGGTCGAGGGGTACGGCATGACCGAGACCAGCCCGGTGGCGCTGGGCAACCCGGTCTCCCCCGCCCGCCGGCCGGGCACCGTGGGGGTGCCGTTCCCGTCCACCGAGGTCCGCATCGTCGACCCGGAGGACCCGTCCGTGGACCGGGCCCCCGGCGAGGCCGGCGAGCTGCTGATCCGGGGCCCGCAGGTGTTCTCCGGCTACTGGAACCGTCCGGAGGAGACCGCGATGGTGCTGCTGCCGGGCGGCTGGCTGCGGACCGGCGACGTGGTGGTGATGGACGACGACGGCTTCGTCCGGGTGGTCGACCGGATCAAGGAACTGATCATCACCGGCGGCTTCAACGTCTATCCGTCCGAGGTGGAGGACGCGTTGCGCCGGGTGCCCGGGGTGGCCGACGCCGCCGCGGTGGGCCTGCCCGGTGAGCACGGCGGCGAGGAGGTCGTCGCGGCGGTGGTGCTGCGCCAGGACTGCACCACCGACCCGGAGGAGCTGCGCACGTCCTGCCGCCGGCACCTGACGGCGTACAAGGTGCCGCGCCGGGTGGTGGTGGTCGAGGAGCTGCCCCGTTCGCAGATCGGCAAGATCCTGCGCCGCGAGGTACGCGAACGGCTGCTCAGGCCGGACCGACCGGCGGCCTGACGTACCCGTCAGCGGACCGGCGGCCCCAGGCGCAGGATCCGGCGGGCCCGCCGCCGGTCGAGCCAGTGCGGCGCCGGTGGGTCCGTCGGGTCGGTGCCGGTCAGCAGTTCGACCAGGACCTGGGTCCAGAAACCGAGGGCGCTGAGGATGTTGCGCGCCCGCCCGGGCTCGGGCGCTCCCGGCGGCAGGACGACCTCAGCCCAGCGCCACGCCGTCCAGGCGATCTCCTCGTCGGGGTGGTGCCGCCGTTCCCGGCTCCGCCGCCGGACCTCGGCCCGCACCGGTCCGGGCAGTGCCCACCAGCGGCGCAACGTCGCCATCCGGTCATCCGGCCGCAGCGGACCGGAGGTGGTGGCGTCACCCGGTTCCATCCGTCGCACGATAGCCGCCCGGGGCAAGCACCAGGCGCGACCCGGCTCCTCCGCGCGTCCACCGGGGACGGCGGTGCGGTGCGTAGGGTGGGAGCGTGGTGGACCGGCGTCAGGTGATGAACTTCCGCGTGCGGGCCCAGCAGCTCAATCGGGCCGAGGGCACGCTGGCGAACACCGCCGTGCTCGACCTCGGGGTGCAGGACACCGGTCCGGACGGCGGCCGGTGGGCGCTGTCCGTGCGCGGGGTCGACGTGGGTGCGCTCGCCACCGAGGACCTGGCCCTGCTCTGGACCGTGCGCGGCGCTCCCCACCTGTACCGCCGCGTCGACCTCCCGGAGGTGGCCGCCGCGGTCGAGCCGTTCTCCGACGCCGACGCGGGCAAGCGCATCTACGACGCCGCCAAGCCGTTGAAGGCGGCCGGCATCGGCATCCTGGCCGCCCTCGACGAAGTCGCCGCCCGGATGCGCGCCGTCGTCACCGCACCGACGGTGAAGGGCGAGGTCTCCGGCCGCCTGGCCGCGGAGCTGCCCGAGCCGTACCTTCGCTTCTGCCGGCCCTGCGACGCCACCCACCTGCACGAGATGCCCTTCCGGCTGGCCGCCGTCCGGGCCGGGCTGGAGCTGCAACCCGACACGTCCCCACCGGTCCTGCGGCGCATCCCCGGCTTCCGTAAGGCGACCGCGGTGGGAGACCGGTTCGACCTCATCCGCGGGTACCTGCGGATGCTCGGCCCGGCCACCCCGAAGCACGTCGCCGGCTACCTCGACGCCCCGGTCAAGGAGGTCAAGGCACACTGGCCGGAGGACGTGGTCGAGGTGACGGTCGACGGCGAGGCGCGTTCCCTGCTGGCCGCCGACGAGGAGGCGTTACGGTCGGCCGACGGCACGGCGACCCGCCTGCTCGGCCCGTACGACCTGCTCCTGCAGGCCCGGGACCGGGAGACCCTGGTGGCGGAGGCGGCCCGGGCCAAGGAGTTGTGGCCGGTGCTGGGCCGACCGGGCGCCGTCCTGGCCGACGGTGAGCTGGTCGGCACCTGGCGTCCTCGCAAGTCCGGCCGGACGTTCACCGTCGCCGTCCAACCCTGGCAGAAGCTGTCCGCCTCCCGGCGCAAGGCCGTCGTCGCGCAGGCCGAACGCCTCGCCGCGTACCGGGGCGTCCCCCTCACCGGGGTCGAGTTCGCCGACTGATCCGCCCCTCAGACGAGGCGCTGGAGGCGTACCTTCGGGCGCTCGCCGCGCAGGTGACCCAGCTTGTGCTGGCGGACCTGCTCGTCCCACACCGCCTGGTCGTAGTCCGGGTCCGGCGGGATCCACCGGTGCGAACCGTCGCTGTAGTGGAACTTCTCGTCGCCCGCCCGCAGGATGCTCACCGCAGCCAGCCCAGGAACCGCCGGTGCAGCGCGCCGGCCGGCGTCCCGCTCAGATCCTCCGTGGCCCGGACGAGCTGCGCCCCCAGGTAGAGCGCCAACGAGACGGGGGCATCCGCGTACTCGGCCCGCAGCTCCCGCCGCCGGGTCGGGCACGGCCACGGCGCACCGCAGCCGCCGCAGCTCCACACCGGCGGCACCGGACCGTGCGTGGTCACGCGCCGGCCTCCGGGACTGCCGCCATGCTCACCCGCGCCTGCCGGCTGGTCACCCACTCCACGTGCCAGCGGCGGTACGGGGTCAGCCGCGACCACCACGTCCGGCAACCCGCGCACCTCCTGTCGAGCCCCGACACGTGCAGCTCATGGTCACTGCTCACCCGGCGTCTCCGTCCGGCCAGTGACCCCGGTTGATCGGGATTCGGTGCCGGACCCGGCAGGGCAGGTCGGCACCGCAGCGACAGACCCGTCGCCACCTGCGCCAGGACCAGACGGGCCGGTGCCAACGACGCGGTCAGCGCGACAGCCGGCTCGCTGTGCCACCGCGAGCCCCCGCAACCGATCCGCCTGGTCGAGGAGGCGCTGCCGGGCCTCCGCCTGCTCGCATTGCTGAATGATCTGCCCGATGGTCGGCCGCGCGGTTGGGGGCCGATGCAACAGGTGCCGCACCAAGTCGCGGATGGACGGTGCCACGGGGCCTCCCCTGCTTCGACTGTCGCAGGCCGCCCTCTAGGGACAACAACCGCCGCGACTGTTGGGGACGCCCCGTCACCGGCAGGCATGGTTGCTGACCGGAGCCGGGCGGTAACGGGGCGCCATCCAAAACCTAGTGCACTAGGTTCGCGGCGAGCAGGGGACGCGCGCAAACTTGGCGCACTAGGTTCTCTGTGATCGACTGGGCAGGCTGACCGGAGGTGCCTTCTACATGCCGACCCCGCCTGCCTACCTGAAGATCGCCGCAGACTTGCGCGCCGCGATCATGTCCGGTGACCTTCCCGCCGGGGCCAAGCTCCCGTCCGAGACCGCCCTCATGCGCCGATACGGCACAAGCCGGACCGTGGCCAAGTGGGCGGTCGCCGTCCTCAAGGGTGAGGGCATCGTGGAGGGCCGCGCCGGTTCCGGCGTCTACGTCCGTGACAACCGCCGGCTGGTCCGCCACGCCTGCGGGCGCGACCTACGCAGCGGCAGCGGTCCGACCTCACCCTTCGCCCGGGACGCCGCTCGGGCCGGACAGCAGAGCACCTGGGAGCACGACAGCCGCCACGACCGGGCGGACGAGCGGATCGCGGCCCGACTCGGCGTCGAACCGGGCGCCGCGGTCATGTGCACGGCGTACCGCTTCCTCGCCGACGGGGAGCCGATCCAGCTCTCCACGTCGTACGAGC
Source organism: Micromonospora sp. URMC 105 (assembly GCF_051386295.1). Lineage (NCBI taxonomy): Bacteria > Bacillati > Actinomycetota > Actinomycetes > Micromonosporales > Micromonosporaceae > Micromonospora > Micromonospora sp. URMC 105. Next base: position 73,075 of record NZ_JBPQTL010000007.1, read on the forward strand.
CGCTGGCCATCACGCAGGGCACGCCCGTGGAGTGGCCGGAAGACGGTGTTGCGCTGGGCGTGGTCGCCCGCATGGATTCCATCGGTGTGCCTGTCGACGAGGTCGTGGAGCGCGTGAGTCTGCGGGCGGCGACTGCTGGCGAAGTCGACGCCCTCCGACTGCCCGCGCGGACGTTCGTGCACACCATCGAGCGGACCTACCTCGCTGGCGGCATGCCGGTCGAAACGGCCGACATCGTGCTTCCGGGCGGCCGATACGACCTCGTGTACCGGATCCCCATCGACTGACGCGCGATCAACGACCATTCGGCAGCGCTCAGAACCAGCTGTCCCGCATGTCCACCGTGGTCCGGTCCGGGCCGTCCAGCAGGTCGAACTGCGGTCCCGTCCTCGGCAGCTCGTACCGGAAGAAGTAGCGCGCCGCCTGCCGCTTCCCGGCGTAGAAGTCGGCGTCCGCGCCGCCACCGGCGGCGTCGGCGACCAGCAGCTGTTCCAGCCACATCCAGGCGACCACCACGTGCCCGACCGCCTCCAGGTAGACGCCGGCGTTGGCCAGGGCGAGCGTCGGGTCTCCGCTGCCCCACAACCGGCGGGTGGCCGCGGCGATCCGGTCCACCGCCGTGCCGAGCTGCCCGGCCAGTTCGGCGGCCTCCCCGTCGGCCTTCCAGGCCCGGCTGACGGTCGCGCGGATCGTTTCCAGCAGCAGCTCCAGCCCGGCCCCGCCCTCCATGGTGGCCTTGCGGCCCAGCAGGTCCAACGCCTGGATGCCGTGCGTGCCCTCGTGGATCGGGTTGAGCCGGTTGTCCCGCCAGTGCTGCTCGACGTCGTAGTCGCGGGTGTAGCCGTAGCCGCCGTGCACCTGGATGGCCAGGTCGTTGGCGGCCAGGCACCACTGCGACGGCCAGCTCTTGGCGATCGGGGTGAGCATGTCCAGCAGCAGGTGCGCCCGGGCCCGGTCGGCCGGGTCGGGGGCGGTCTTCTCCTCGTCCAGCAGCCGCCCGCAGTAGAGCACCAGCGCCAGGGCGCCCTCCACGTAGCTCTTCTGGGCCAGCAGCATCCGGCGCACGTCGGGGTGCGCGACGATCGGCACCTGCGGCACCGTGGGGTCCTTGTCGGCGACGGGCCGGCCCTGCGCGCGCTGCCGGGCGTACGCCAGGGACTTCAGGTAGCCGGTGTAGCCGAGCGCGGTCGCGCCGGCCCCGACGCCGATGCGCGCCTCGTTCATCATGTGGAACATCTGGGCCAGCCCCTGGTGCGGCTCCCCCACCAGGTAGCCGACCGCCCCGGCCCGGCCGTCCGGCCGGTGCACGCCCTCGCCGAAGTTGAGCAGGGTGTTGGTGGTCCCCCGGTAGCCCATCTTGTGGTTGAGGCCGACCAGCACCACGTCGTTGCGCGCGCCCAGCGTGCCGTCCTCGCCGACCAGCACCTTCGGCACGATGAACAGCGAGATGCCCTTCACCCCCGGTGGGCCGCCGGGGATCCGGGCGAGCACCAGGTGCACGATGTTCTCGGCGAGTTCGTGGTCGCCCCCGGAGATCCACATCTTGGTGCCGAAGAGCCGGTGGCTGCCGTCGGTCTGCGGCTCGGCGCGGGTGGTGATGTCGGCCAGTGAGCTGCCGGCCTGCGGCTCCGACAGGCACATGGTGCCGAAGAACCGGCCCTCGACCATCGGCCGGACGAACCGGTCGACCTGCGCGGCGCTGCCGTGGGCGAGCAGCAGGTTGGCGTTGCCCAGGGTCAGGAACGGGTACGCCGCGGTGCTGACGTTCGCGGCCTGGAGGAAGCCGAAGGCGGCGGCGGAGACGACGTGCGGCAGCTGCAGCCCGCCGACGCTTTCGTCCATGCTGGCGGCGAGCAGCCCGGTGCCGGCGAAGACCTGCAGCGCGGCCTTGACCTGCGGGATCATGCGGACCCGGCCGCCGTCGACGACGGGCTCGCTGGTGTCGGCGGCCCGGTTGTGCGGGGCGAAGTGTTCGACGGCCACCCGTTCGGCCAGGTCGAGCACGTCGTCGAAGGTCTCCCGGGAGTGCTCGGCGTATCGGGGGCGCTCGGTCAGCCGGGGCGCGTCCAGCCACTCGTAGAGCAGGAAACGAAGGTCACGACGGGACAGCAGGGTGGACGACACGGGTCTCCTTCCGTCGTACGCCTCAGCCGCGCCCCAGCCCGGCGATGGCGTCACGCAGGTCATCCTGGCTGATCGGGCCGACCGGCGCACGCTCCGTGGCCTCGCGCATCGCCTTGGCGAGTTGCACCCGGCGCAGCACCTCACGGATGTCCGCCCCGGTGAGTCCCGGGGCGAGCGCGGCCAGCCCGCGCGGGTCGACGTCGTCGGCGAACATCCGGAAACCGGGCTGCTCGTGCCGGTCGATCAGCTCACGGATCATCTTGGCGATGATCTCGGCCCGCCCGGTCTCGTCGGGCAGCGGGACGGCCAGCTTGACGTCGAAGCGGCCGGAGCGGATCAGCGAGGCGTCCACCCGCTGCGGGAAGTTGGTGGTCGCCACCACGATGACGTCCGGGTTCTCCTCGATGAGGGTGTTCATCTCCTGCTTGAAGATCCCGGCGACCGCGTTGACCGCCTGACTGGCCGCGTCCCCGCCCGCGCCCGCGTAGCTGATGATGCTGTCGAACTCGTCGAAGAGCAGCACCGTGGGCTGCCGATAGCCGCGCGCCTCGCGGAAGATCTGCTTGATGTTGCGCTCCGAGCCGCCGAGGTACTTGTCGAGGATCTCCGGGGTGCGGATCTCCCGGAAGTCCGCGCCGATCTCGTTGGCCAGGGCGCGGGCCAGCATGGTCTTGCCGGTGCCGGGCGGGCCGTACATCAGGATGCCCTGCGGGCGGCGCGCGCCCCAGCGGGCCATCACCTGTGGGTGCCGGAACGACACGGCGATCTCCCGGAACCGGGCGACCACGTCGTCGAGGCCGCCGACCTGGTCGAGGGTGACCGCCGCGGTGCCCGGCGGCGTCGCGGGCGGCTGCGGCCGCACCCCGATCAGGTACGCCCGATTGTGCAGCACCGTGGGATCGCCGGTGTCGCCGGTCAGCTCGCGGACGGCCTGGAGCACCAGGGCGACCATGGCCCGCAGGTGCGCCGGGGTGACCTCGGCGCTGGGCACCGTGCCGCAGACGGTGACCCGCCGCCCACCGGGCTCGGCGTGGTGCCGGATCTCCGGGCGCAGCCCCAGCTCCCGGGCCCGGTCGAGCACGGCGGCACCGGCGGCGTCGGGCGGCGGCCCGGCCGGTGCGGGCGGGCGGAACCCGAGCCGGCGCGACGCCCCGGCCGCCACCCGGCCGGCGACGGCGACCACCCGGTCGGCGCGGGGATCACCGGCGGCGAGCCGGTGCGCCAGCAGCATCCCGGCCGGGCCGGCCAGGCCGAGCGCGAGCAGTCCCGCCGCGGTCGGCGGCACCCCGGCGCGCACCGACGCCTCGAACCGGTGCCGGCCCGCCTCGGCACGCACCGTGAACCGCACCCGGCGCACCGGGTCGGGAAAGGTGGCGTCGGCCAGCAACTCGACGGGACCAGCGCCGGCCGCCGCGAGCAGCGTGGCCGGGTCGACGAACGTCACCAGGGCGCCGAGCAGCGGCACGGTCTCGGTGTCCGGCCGGAGTGCGTACCCGTGTCCCGTCATGCGTCCACGTCCCTCGCCGCTGCGGTCCCCCGCCGGCAAGTCTGACACCCGGCCACCCCGGCTGCCACCGGGCGGACGTCCTGGGCAGGGGTGCGGCACGCCGTACCGCACCCCTGCGGCGGGCCGGGCATCTGCCCGCCCGCCCGCGTCCCGCGGTGATTGGCGACGGACCCCCGATGGCGCATGGCTGCGCGCTCCCGTCGAACCTGCGAGGACGCTCCTGGCATTGAGCGGTGCCAACGTCGCACCAAAGTGTCCACTCGCCGTGCCAAGGGTGGTAATGCTATACATACTCGCGGTAGCGGCGTCAACGGTCGGTGCCACCGTCCCCGGCCGGTGCCACCGCATGTGTGCGGAGGAGTCCCCTTGCCCCCAGTCACCGAGCCGCAGGACCGCTCCTTCGCCGCCCGCCTGGACTGGCTGTTCCGGACGGTCACCGATCCGCAGGGCCGTCCCTACAGCGTCCGGCACGTGGCCCAGGAACTCACCCGGCGCGGCTGCCGGATCTCGCACACCCATCTGAGCAACCTGCGGCAGGGGCGCGCGCCGGACCCGCGACAGTCGGTGGTGGACGCCATCGCCGCCTTCTTCGGCCGCTCGTCGAGCTTCTTCGCCCCCGGCCAGGACGACCCGGACGGTGGCCGCGACCTCGCGCACGCCCTGGCCGACCCGCACATCAAGCAGGTGGCCATGCGGCTCGCCGACGCCCGGCTCTCCCCCGAGGGCCACGCCGCCGTGGTGGCCATGATCGAGCAGGTGGAACGCCTGGAGGCGGCCGCCCGGGCCCGGCGCTCCGGCGAGCGCCCCGCGGCGGCCCGGTGACCGCGGACCGCGCCCCGGGGGGCGGCTGCCGATGATCCGTCGACGACGCCGCGACGACGAGGCCCAGCTCCGGCAGCTGCGCCGCCAGTCCGAGCAGGCCCTGGACGCGCTCGGGCTGACCGGCGGCTTCACCTTCGCCGAGCTGCACGAGCGGGTGGAACGGCGGCGCGCCCGACCGGTGCACCTCATCGCCCGTGTGCTGCCCGCACTGGCCCCGCACGGCTTGTGGGTGGCCGGCGAACACGCCGACTACGTCTTCTACGCCGCCAACGCCACGCCGGTGCGCCAACGCCTGATCATCGGCCACGAGTACGGTCACGCCCTCTTCGACGTCCCCCCGCCGTCCGAGCTGGACCAGGCCGCCGCGTCGGCGGCGCCGACGCCGCTGGCCCGCAGCTCCTACGACGTGCCGCAGGAGCGGCGGGCGGAGTTCTTCGGCAGTCTCGCCGTGCAACGCGCGGAGAGCTGGTCGGAACTTCCGGTCACCGCACCGGTCGACGTCGCCCTCGCCGACCGGCTCGCCGCCACCCTCGAAGGACGCCGCCACCCGTGATCAGCCTCGTCCGTGACCTGATGATCGCCGTGACGCTGTGCTGCTGGGTGCTGAGCCTCTACAAGCTGCGCGACCTGGCCCGCAACCCGCGCTACCGGCCGCTGCGGGCGCTCTGCCTGGCCCTGGTCGGCATCACGGTGTCGCTGACCGTCCAGCCGTTCATGCCGGGGCTGGACCGCGCGTTCGGCGTGCTGGACCTCACCCGCCTGGTGTCCAACTGCCTCACCCTGGTCTCGGCCACCGCCGCGCAGGCCTTCCTGCTGTACATGACCGGGGACGACGAGCGCACCCGGCGCCGCATCCGCCGCCGTACGGTCGCCCTGCTGGTCAGCGTCGCCGCGATGGCGGTGCTCTTCGCGCTGACCCCGGCGCGGGCCGCGCTGGACGACCCCCGGGTGGCCGGCGGCCGCTACTACGGCGACCCGTTCGACGCTCCCTTCCTCTACGTCTACCTCACCTATCTGGGCTGGTCGATGACGCAGGTGGTGGCCCTGGCCCACCGGTACGCGCGGCAGGCCGCCCGGCCGCTGCTCCGCCTCGGGCTGCGACTGATCGTGGCGGGCGCCGCCTGGGGCCTGGTCTACGTGCTGGCGAAGCTGACCGCGGTGGCCGTCGGCGCGCTCTGGCCGGGCTCCGCGCTCGCCTCCGACGCGGTGGTGGTGTTCAGCTTCACCGTCTCCATCCTGCTCATCCTCATCGGCTCGACGCTGCCGTCCTGGGGCCCGCTGGTCGGCCTCGACCGGCTCGGCGCGCGGGCGCGGGCGGTCCTCGACCACCACCGGCTGCGTCCGCTCCAGGCGGCGGTGCACCGGGTGCTGCCGGAGATCGCGCTGCTGCCCGAGCCGCGCGGGCCCGCCGGGCTGCTGGCGGTGCTGCGCGACCCGTACCTGCGGCGGGTCCGCGCCACCGTGGAGATCCTCGACGGGTACGCCACCCTGCGCCCCTGGATGTCCGCCGCGCTCCTCGACGCCGCCGAGGCGGCCGGCCGCCGGGCCGGCTGGACCGGTGACCGGCTCGCCGCCGCCACCGAGGCGACGGTGCTGGCCACCGCGCTGGAGGCGCGGGCCGCCGGGGCACCGCCGGCCGCCGACCACGACGGGCTGCCCGACCTGCCGGCGGCGCGTGCCGACGGTGGGGAGGTCGCGGAGCAGGTCGCCTGGCTCGTCCGAGTGGCGAGGGCCTACCGTTCGCCGGAGGTCACCCGGCTGCGGGCCGGGCTGCGCCCGGCGACCGGCCCGGAGAACGTGGAGAGGAGACAGCGTGTCCAGTGAGACCAGGGTCGTCGCGCCCGCCGGGCCCGGCGCGGCGCGGATCGTCACCGAGGTGTTCGCCCCGGCGGTGTGGGCGGCGGTGATGCCGGTGGTGCTCGCGCTGCACGCCACCGCGCCGGACTGGCCGGCCGGTCTCGGCTGGGCACTGCTGGCGGTGCTGTTCAGCGCGGTCGTGCCGTACGGGATCATCTGGCTCGGGGTGCGGCGCGGCCGGCTCACCGACCACCACATCGGGGTGCGCGAGCAGCGGCGCGGTCCGCTGGTCGGTGGGCTGCTCTCGGTGGCGGCGGGCATCACCGCGCTGGTCCTGCTCGGGGCGCCCCGGCCGCTGGTGGCGATGGTGGTGGTGATGTTCGCGGTGCTGCTCGTGGTCACCGCGGTCAACCAGGTCTGGAAGCTCAGCGCGCACGCGGCCGTGGCCGCCGGGGCGGTCGGGGTGCTGGTGCTCGTCTTCGGGCTTGCGCTGCTGCCGGCGTTCGGGCTGGTGGCCCTGATCGGCTGGTCCCGGGTCCGGTTGGGCGACCACACCACCGCCCAGGTGCTCGCCGGCACCGCCGCCGGGGTGCTGGTCGCGGTGCCGACGTACCTGCTGCTCGGCTAGGCCACCGGCCGGGTCGAGTGGACCCGGGCCGGCGACCGGGCATCGAGCGGGGCGGACCGGGGGCCCCGGCCCGCCCCGCGGCACGAGGTGACCAGCGTCAGGTCGACCTCCGCTCCCCCAGCGGCCCGTCGACCAGCTCGCGGGGCAGGCCGTGGGTGTCGTGCAGCCACGCGTAGTCGGCGTCGGTCAGCGGCCCCCGGGACCGGCACCGCTCGACCACCGGCCGGCCCCGCCGGAGCAGGCTTCGGAAGCGCCGTTCCTCGTCGGCGAGCACCGCACGCAGCGGAGCGGTGTCGCCCCGCTGGCGGAACCGGCGCAGCGTGTCCGCGTACGGCTGATCGGGCAGGTCGGTGAGGGTCCGCGCCGGGTCGTCCCGCCAGAGCGCGGTCAGCGCCCGCCGGAGGAGCCGGCGCAGCACGTAGCCCCGGCCGGTGTTGGCCGGCCGGACGCCGTCGCCGAGCACCACGACCGCCGAGCGCAGGTGGTCGCTGACGATCCGCTGCGACGTGGCGTCCAGCGGCCACCGGTCGCGGACCGCCGTCACCCAGGGGGTCAGTCCGTCGCCGTCGAAGACCGACCGGCCGCCGCGCAGCACCATCTCCAGCCGCTCCAGGCCCATCCCGCTGTCGATGCTGGGCTGGGGCAGCGGCTCCAGCCGGCCGTCGTCGTGCCGGTGGTAACCCATCCGGACGTGGTTCCAGACCTCCATCCACCGCTCGTCGCCGCCGGGGGTGCCGGTGGGCGGCCCGTCGCCGGTCCAGACGAAGATCTCCGAGTCCGGCCCGCACGGCCCGGTGGGACCGTTGGACCACCAGTTCTCCTCGCGGGTCAGCTCCACCGGCACGCCGAGCTCGATCCACGTCGCCAGCGCGATCTCGTCGGGGCCCACCTGCTCGTCGCCGCCGAAGACGGTCGCGTGCAGCCGGCCCGGGTCGACGCCGAAGCCGTCGGTGAGCAGCTCGTACCCCCAGCGCAGGCTCTGCCCGATGCCGTAGTCGCCGAGCGACCAGGTGCCGAGCATGTCGAAGACGGTCAGGTGGGTCGGGTCGCCGACCTCGTCCAGGTCGGTGGTGCGCAGGCAGCGCTGGACGTTGACCAGCCGGCGGCCGGACGGATGCGGCCGGCCCGCCAGGTACGGGGTCAGCGGGTGCATGCCGGAGGTGGTGAAGAGCACCGGGTCGCCGGGCGGCGGGACCAGCGGGCTCTCCGGCGCGGACCGGTGGTCCCGCCGGTGGTAGTGGTCGACGAAGGTACGGACGATCTGCTCGGGCGTCATGGCGCGCGGCCTTCCGGGTCGGGTGCGACCGGTTCGGCCCGCCACGCGGACGCGGGGGTGCAGACGCGACAACGCCGGCGAACCGTTTCCGGTCGCCGGCGTGGGGTCAGGTGATCAGGCGGCGGCAACCGGCGAGCGGGAAGCTCGCGCGGCCGCGGCGGTGGTGCGCCTGATCTGCATGTCCCGACCGTACCGCGACGACGGCGCCGCCGCCCACCGCATTCCGGGTGGGCGGCAGCGCCGTCGTGACCGTTCAGGCCCCGGAGGGAGCGAGGGTACGGGTGGACAGGTCGTCGACCGACTTCGGCGCCGCCGGGGTGCGGTTGGGCAGCGACAGCCGGATGACCTTCCACCAGGCCGAGGCGACCTGCTTGGGCAGCGGGCCGGTGGTGTACTTCAGCCCGTACCGGTCGAAGAGCGCCCGGACCTGCGGGGCGATCTCCTGGTAGCGCTTGCTCGGCAGGTCGGGGAAGAGGTGGTGCTCGATCTGGAACGACAGGTTGCCGGTCATGATGTGCATCAGCCGGCTGCCGCTGATGTTGGCCGAGCCGAGCATCTGCCGCAGGTACCACTCGCCGCGCGTCTCGCCCTCGATGGAGGTCTTCGCGAAGGTCTCCACACCGTTCGGGAAGTGCCCGCACATGATCACCGAGTGGCTCCACAGGTTGCGGATCAGGTTCGCGGTGAAGGTGGCGGCCAGGGTGCTGAAGAAGGACGGGCCGGACAGCAGCGGGTGCACGATGTAGTCCTTGAGCACCTGCCGGCGGATCTTGCGGCCGACGGCGCGGGCGCGGGCCCGGAAGTCCGGGTCCTTGCGCCGGCCCTTCTGCAGGTTGCGGCCCAGCTCCAGGTCGTACGCGGCGATGCCGTACTCGAAGAAGCAGGCGTTGAGGAAGTTCCACAGCGGCTGGCCCAGGTGCATCGGGTGCCACTTCTGGTCCTCGTCGACGCGCATGATGCCGTACCCGAGGTCGTTGTCCTTGCCGAGCACGTTGGTGTACGTGTGGTGCAGCTGGTTGTGCGAGTGCTTCCACTGGTCGGCCGGGGAGACGTGGTCCCACTCCCAGGTGGTGGAGTGGATCTTCGGGTCCCGCATGAAGTCGTACTGGCCGTGCAGGATGTTGTGGCCGATCTCCATGTTCTCGAGGATCTTGGCCACCGCGAGGCCGGCGGTGCCGACCACCCAGGCCGGCGGGAAGAGCGAGAAGAGCAGCACCGCGCGGCTGCTCATCTCCAGCGTCCGCTGGGTCTTGATGACCTTGCGGATGTACCGGGCGTCCGACTCGCCGCGCTCGGCGATCACCCGGTCCCGGATGGCGTCCAGCTCCTTGCCCAGGATCTCGATGTCCTCGGCGCTCAGGTGGGCGATCGGGTTGTCCGGCTTCTTCTGGATCACGGTCACGTCCGGCCTCCTGTCTACAGGTCGATGTCGCAGGTACCGGCCGCCGCCGACACGCAGGTCTGGATGAGTACGCCGTCGCCGGGGACGGCCGTGGTGACGTCCCCGGTGCGCAGGTCGCGCACGGCCCCCTGGCGCAGCGGCAGGACGCAGCCGTAGCAGATGCCCATCCGGCAGCCGGACGGCATCAGCGCGCCGGCGGCCTCCCCGGCGTCCAGGATGGGGGTTGCACCGTCGGCCCGCACGCTGAGGCCGGCCCTGGTGAAGGTGACGGTGCCGCCCTCCCCGGGCGAGATCACGGTCGGCCGGAACCGCTCGGTGTGCAGCCGCTGCGCGGCGCCGCCGGCCCGCCAGTGCTCCTCGACCGCGTCGAGCATCCCGACCGGGCCGCAGGCCCAGGTCTCGCGCTCCAGGTGGTCGGGGACCAGCCCGGCCAGCTCGTCGACGCCGAGCAGCCCGTCGGTGTCGGTGTGCCGCTCGACCAGCCGGATCGCGCCCTGCGCGGCGAGCGCCCGCAGCTCGGCGCCGAAGACCACGTCGGCCGGGGTGGGCGCGGAGTGCACCACCACGACGTCCGAGCGGGTGTGCGCGCCGGCCCGCAGCATCCCCATGACCGGGGTGACGCCGCTGCCGGCGGTGAGGAAGAGGACCCGGGCCGGCGCGGGGTCGGGCAGGACGAAGTCCCCCTGCGCCTGGTCGAGCTGGACGATGGCGCCGGGCCGGACGCGCCGGACCAGGTGGTTGCTGACCTTGCCGTCGGGGATGGCCTTCACGGTGACGCAGATGCGGCCGTCGGGACGCCCGGGGGCCGAGGTGACCGAGTACGCCCGCCACTGCCGTACCCCGTCGACGTCCACGCCGAGGCGCACGTACTGCCCGGCGGTGTGGCCGCGCCAGGCGCGGCCGGGCTGGATGGTCAGCGTGGCGGCGTCGCGGGTCTCGGCGTCGACGGCGACCACGCGCCCGCGCAGCGCGGCCCCGGCGCGCAGCGGCGCGACCAGGTCGAGGTAGTCCTCGGGGAGCAGCGGGGTGGTGACCGTCTCGGCGAGCCGCAGGAGCCGGTCCCGGACGGAGAGCCTCGTCGGGGGACGCGGGACGGTGGTGGTCATGTCTCCAGGGTGGTCGCCCGTTCGGATAACATCTTGACCATTAAAGGTGAATTGACCACGGGTTCTTGTTCGGGGAGAACAACATGACCGATCCTTCCGGGGCCACCGGCCACCGGGCGGCGCATCTGGAGCTGGACGAACGGGTGGCCGACCGGCTGCGCGGCCAGCTCTCCGTGGTGGCCGAGCGGACGGTCACCGCGATCACCGGCGAGGTCCCCGACTACTCGGGCGCCCTGACCGCGCAGATGCGCGAGAAGATCGAGAACGCGGTACGCGTCGCGCTCGGCACGTTCCTCCAGCTCATCGAGCGGGCCGACGCCGCCGACCCGAGCACCCCGCTGAGCCGGGCGCTGGAGGCGGCGTACGCGCTCGGCAGCGGGGAGGCGCGGTCGGGGCGGAGCATGGACGCGCTGCTGGCCGCGTACCGGGTGGGGGCCCGGGTGGCCTGGCGGGAGGTCTCCGCCACCACCGTACGCGGCGGGCTCTCCGCCGAGCGGGTGGCCGAGTTCGCCGAGCTGATGTTCGCCTACATCGACGAGCTCTCCGCCGCCAGCGTGGCCGGGCACGCCGACGAGCTGGCCAGCGCCGGCCGGATGCGCCGGCGCTACCTGGAACGGCTGGCCCAGCAACTGCTCGCCGGCGAGCCGGAGGAGGTGCTGCGGCGCAGCGCGGAGCGGGCCGAGTGGCCACCCCCGCAGACCCTCACCGTCGCGGTGCTGCCGCGCAGCAACCTGCGCGGAGTGCTCGCGATGCTCAGCCCGCACACCCTGGAGAGCGGCGAGGAGCTGCCCGGGGTGGAGCTGGCCGAGGAGTCGGCGGTGCTGCTCGTGCCCGACGTGCACGGCGGGCGCCGACGGCGGCTGACCGGCGCGTTGCAGGGGCACCGCGCGGTCGTCGGGCCGGCCCGGACGTGGACCCGGGTGGCCCAGTCGTACCAGCGGGTGCTGCGGGCGCTGGCGCTGGGCATGGACCGGCCGGAGGACGGCGCCCCGCTGGACACCGAGCAGCACCTGGCCCGGTTGATGCTCAGCACCGACCCGGAGGCCCTGGCCGACCTGCGCGCCCAGGTGCTGCAACCGCTGGCGGCGCTGCCTCCGGCCACCGCCCAGCGGCTGGCCGAGACGCTGCGCTCGTGGCTGCTGCACCAGGGGCGGCGCGACGACGTCGCGGCGGACCTCTTCGTCCATCCGCAGACGGTGCGCTACCGGATGGGCCGGCTGCGCGAGCTGTACGGCGAGCGCCTCAACGACCCGGCGACGGTGCTGGAGCTGACCCTGGCGCTGGCCTTCCTGCCGGCGGAGTGAACCGGCCGGCCGTACCGGGTGGCTGCGCCGGCCCCTTCGGCGGTGGCGGGCCCGAGCGGCGTCGGGTGGCGGCGATCAGAACGTCGAGCAGGCGCACCAGGTCGGCCGCGCCGTCCGGGTCGTCGGCCCGCCGGACGGTGCGCAGCGCCGGAGCGGCCAGGTCGGGCACCGCCTGATCGCGCACCAGCAGGAAGTACAGCGCCAGCATCGCCGCCCGCCCGTTGCCGTCCGGGAACGGGTGGAAGAACGCCACGTCGAGGTAGGCGCGGGCGGCGCGCCCCGCGACCGGCACACCCGGCTCGGTCGCCTGCCCCAGGCAGCGCCGGAACCGGTCCACAGTGTCCGGCGCGTGGCCGTAGCGTTCCCGGCCGCCCTTGGCGTACGCGGGCCCGGCGCGGAATCCGGCCTCCGGCGACCCCAGCACCACGCGCTGCCAGTCGGCCAGCAGCTCGTACGTCAGCCCGGCGCCCCGGTCGGCGGCCACCCGGACCCGGTCCAGCGCGGTCAGCAGCCGCGCGGCCCGCTCCGGGTCCCGGGCGGCGACGTCGGTACGCACGAAGTCCACCACCCCGTCCCGTCCGCCCCGCACCGGCCCGCCGCCCGGCCGGGCGATGTCGGCCCAGCGCACCTGTTCCCGTACCCACAGCCAGGTCAGCAGGTCATCGCGCACGACGCTCGGCCTCCACGGCGAACCGCTCGGCGGCCTCGCGCATCCCCTGCCCTGACGGGGCGACCTCTCGCGCGAACCGCTCGGCGACGTCCCGGATGAGCCGGTCCGGCGGGGGCACGAAGCTGTCGAAGCGACCGCCGATCGCGTGCTCCACCAGGGGCGCGTGCCGCTCGGCGGGCACGCCCGCCAGGGTGAGGAACCAGCCCAGGACCTGGCGGCAGTGGTGCTCCCAGCCGCCGTCGGCGCAGGTCCGATCCACCACCACCATGACCAGGTGCGCCACCGCCCGTTCCCAGGCGTCCAGTGCCACGTCGGCGTGGTCGTCGGTGACCAGCGGCAGGAAGCGGTCGAAGCGTTCGGCCAGTTCCTCCAGCCAGCCCCGCCATTCGACGAGGGCTTCGGTCACGACGGCGAGGGTCTGCTCGGGGCTACCCATGCTGTGGCTCGGGCAGCACCAGGCGTGGACCGGGCCGCCGCCGAGGTCCGCCTCACCGACCCCCCACCGCCAGCCCGAGGCCCACCTGCCGTAGTGGCCGACCAGCGCGACGCTCATCTCGTCGGCCCACCGGGTGCCCACCCGCCGTTGCCACTCGTACACGTCGTCCCGGCCGGACCGGCCCGGTGGGCGGGCAGGCACCGAGGCGGCCGGGGCGAGCGACCGGACGACGTCCGGCGCCGCATCGGGATCGAACGGCTGCCGGGCCGGATCCACCTGCGGCCAGGTCAGCCACCAGGGCAGGATCTCGGGGTTCGTGCTGCGCAGGTAGGGCTCGGTCTCGGCTGCTGCGTCCGGCAAGAAGGACGTCTCCCACGGGTCGGTGATGCGACCGGCCCACCCTAGTGGAGCCCGTCGCTCGTCGCGGCCCCGTCGACCGCCCGCCCCGCCACACCCCGCTCGTCATCGGATCGGCTACGCTGCGTCGCCCATCGTTCACAAAGTTGATCTGGATATCGGCCGTCATCTCTGTCCATATGAACGCAGGCGATCTTGCCCACCCTGATCGGACGGAGCACCATGACCCGTACCCTGCGCGCGACGGCCACCATCCTCGCCGCCACCCTGGCCGTCACCCTCGGCCTCGCCCACCCCGCCCCGGCCGCCGGCTACTCCGCCTCGCTGACCACCGCGGTCGCCGGACTTCCGGTCGCCACCGAGGTCCGCACCGGCTACAGCCGCGACCTCTTCCCCCACTGGGTCGACGCCGACGGCGACGGCTGCCACGCCCGCAACGAGGTGCTCCTCGCCGAGGCCGTCTCCGCGCCGACGGTCAGCGGCAGCTGCACGCTGTCCGGCGGGCGCTGGTACTCCTACTACGACAACGCGTACTGGACCCTCACCAGCGACCTGGACATCGACCACATGGTGGCGCTCGCCGAGGCCTGGGACTCCGGCGCCCGCGGCTGGACCACCAGCCGCCGCCAGGCGTACGCCAACGACCTCGGCGACAGCCGCCCGCTGGCCGCCGTCACCGACAACGTCAACCAGGCCAAGGGCGACCAGGACCCCGCCACCTGGCTGCCCCCGTACGCCTCGGCCCGCTGCCGCTACGTCACGGAGTGGGTCGCCACCAAGATCCGCTGGCGGCTCACCGTGGACAGTGCCGAGAAGAGCGCCCTGACCAGCTGGGCGAACAACTGCCCCGCCACCACCGTCTCGGTCACCTACGCCTGGTGACCCCCCGGGCCGGGGAGCACCACCGCACCGAGGCACCACCGCACCGAGGCAACGAAGCGGCGGCGGGCCGCCCGGACCGACGACCGCCGGCCGGCCCGACCACCGGGTGACGCGGCCCTGGCAGTGCCGGGAGAATCGCCGAGGCGAGCCACCCGCGCCGCACCGGGAGGAAACGTGAGTCGTACCCCCACTTTGGCCGACGTGGCCCGCGCCGCCGGCGTCTCCACCGCCACCGCGTCCCGGGCCCTCAGCGGCCGAGGCCCGGTCTCCGCCGGTGCGCGGGCCGACGTGCTCCGTGCCGCCGCGGCGCTGGCGTACGCGCCGCACCCGGTGGCGGTGTCGCTGGCCCGGGGCGAGGGCCACCGGGTCGTGGTCGGCGTCGTCGCCCCGTCACCCCGGCTGCTCACCGACCAGTACGCCACCCGCCTCGTCGCCGCGGCGGCCCGGACGGCCGACCCGTACGCCGTGGGAGTCTCGGCACGCCGGCTACGCCCCGGCGACCGCGCCGCCCTCGACGAGCTGGCGCGGGACCGCAGCGTGCGCGGGCTGATCCTGGTCAACCATGGCGCCGACCTGGTCGAGGCGCTGCCCGCCGCGCTGCGCGGCCGGGTCGTCGCGGTCGGCCCGGGCTTCGGCCGGATGCCGGCGTACGACGTGGACACCGCGTCCGCGATGGCGGCCGGTATCCGGCACCTGACCGCCACCGGCCGCCGGCGCATCGCGATGCTGACCGGCCCGGCCTGGGCGGCGAGCCTGCGTCGGCCGCTGGCCGCCTACCGGGCCGGCATGCGCGCGCACGGGTTGGCCTGCCGCACCACTGCGGGTGGTCTCACCGACACCACCGGCCGCGCCGGACTGCGGCGGCTGATGCGCCGCTGGCCGGACACCGACGCCGTCGTCGCGATCACCGACGCCGTCGCGATCGGGGCGTTGCGCGCCCTGGCCGACGACGGGGTGCGCGTGCCCGACGACGTCGCCGTGATCGGTTTCGACGACGGCCCACTCGCCGCCGCGGCCCGGCCCGCGCTGACCACCGGCACCCATCCGGTCGAGGCGATCGCCGCCGGGGCGGTACGCGCCCTGCTCACCGGAAGCGCCGACGCCGACCGGCCGGTGGTCCACCCGTCGGTCCTCGTCCGTCGGCGCAGCGCCTGAACGGCTTGCGGTGCAAGCGGTTCCACCTCGTACCGTCCCGGCATGGACAGCATCGCCACCATCCGCCGCTACACCGACCGCGACCACGACGCGGTCTACGACATCTGCGTGCGCACGGCCGACGCCGGGGGCGACGCCCGCGGCCGGTACGCCGACGACGACCTGATGCCCGACCTCTTCGCCGGGCCGTACCTGCACCTGGAGCCGGAGCTGGCGTTCGTGCTCACGCACGGGGACCGGGTCGTCGGCTACGTCATCGGCACGGCGGACACGCCGGCCTTCGTACGGGCGTACCGGCGGGAGTGGATACCCCGGCTGGCCCACCGGTACCCCGTACCGACCCGCCCGCCGGCCACCCCCGACGACGAGATGATCGCCCTGCACCACCGGCCGGAGCGGATGCTGCTACCGGACCTGGCCGCCTACCCCGCCCACCTGCACGTCGACCTGCTGCCCGGATACCAGGGCCGGGGGCACGGCCGGCGGCTCGTCGAGACGTTCCTGCGCGCCGCCGCCCGCGCCGGGGCTCCCGGGCTGCACGTCGGCATGGTCACCGCGAACGAGCGGGCGCGCGGCTTCTACGACCGGTTGGGCTTCCACGAGATTCCGGTGCCCGACCCCGGACCGGTCACCTACCTCGGACGGACGACGGAGCTGCCGGAGCGCGACGACCGGTAGCGGCGGATCCTTCTCCCGGTTGAGGTCGTCGGCCTGCCGCCGGTGCCGCGGCACGACGGCGACCCCGTCGGGCAGGTCGAGCCCAGCCTGCCGATCGCGTCCGCGCCGAAGGTCGGGACTCCCCCGGCGTCCCCGCCGCCCGGTTTCCGCGCGCCGGCGGGACCCGGGCCCCTGCCGTGCGAAGCCGGCCCCCGGGCGGCCGCGCGGCGGGCGTATAGCCCCGACCTCAGCGGGTACGCGCAGCCCATGGGTAGCCACAAGCAGAACAAACACGACCCCGGCGGCGAATCGGCACGAGGCCACCGACACCCGGGCAGCGGCGCTCCCGGCCGACAGGGCTCGGAGGTCGAACGCTCGCCCAAGCGCCGCCACGAACGGACCGCGACCGGCACGTCCGGCAGCGAACGCGACCACGGCCGGTCCAAGGTCGCACACGAGGGGCGCGTGCACCGGCAGGGTACGGCCTGAGCGGGCGCCCGATTGGCGGGTCGGTGGCCGGTTCCCGGCCGCCGGCCCGCCGTCGCGTGCGGCCCCGCCCCTCCGCGTGGGGCGGGTTCGTTCAGCCCGCTTCCGGATGATCGGAGCCGGTCGGTCCGGCGGCGGCCGGCAGCAGGTGGCGCACCTCCGGCGCGCCGTCGGCGAGTTCCCGGGCCCGTTCCTCGGCCGCCTGGTCGGCGCCGGTCAGCCGGCCGCCGTGCTGGCGCAGGTGCTCGTCCCAGGAGGGCACCAGGTAGACCTCGACGAAGCGGTCCGGGGCCTCGCCCTCCCGGAACAGCCCCCACCGCATCGCCCCGGTGCGCTGCCGCGACCCCCGGACCTGGTCCATCGCGTCCAGGAACTGCCGCCCGCGTTCGGGCCGGACGATGTAGGTCACCACCACCAGCACCGGGCCCACCCGGGGGTCCGGCTCGTGGGCCAGCTCCAGCCGGGGCCAGTAGGTGGCCGGGTCCCCGTCCATACCCCGCAGCTCCGGCAGCGGCCAGATCTGACTGGTCACGGCGCCGACCAGCATCAACGCGCCGGCCGCGACGAAGGCGGTCGACAGGCCCGCCATGTCCGACACCAGGCCCCAGACGAGCGCCCCCACCGCCTGCCCACCGGCGAAGACGACCTGGTAGACGGCCAGACCCCGGGCGCGCACCCAGCCGGGCAGGAACAGTTGCATCTCGGCGTTGACGTTGACCAGCACGGTCACCCAGGCCAACCCGGCCGGCAGCAGGGCGAGGAGCACCACCGGGACCGCCCGCGCCGAGCCGACCACCAGCAGGGTTCCACCGAACAGCGCGCCGGCCACCAGCAGGAACTGGTTGGCCGACATCCGGGTACGGATCCACGGCATCAGCAGCCCACCCACGATGGCACCCACCCCGACAACGGCGAGCAGCAGGCCGTACCCGCTGGAGTCCATGCCCAGCCGCCGGCTGGCGACCAGCGGCAGCAGCGCCCACAGCGCGCTGGCCGGCACCAGGAAGACCAGCGCGCGCCGGAGCAGCCGACGGACGATCGGCGAGTGCCGCACGTACCGGCCCCCGGCGCGCAGCGCGGCGGTGAACCGCTCGGGCACCTCGACGGCGCGCGCGTTGCCGGGCCGCCACCGGGCCAGGGCCAGCGCGAAGACCAGGAACGCCGCCGCGTTGAGGGCGAAGACCGGCGCGACACCGGTCCGGGCGATCAGCACGCCGGCCACGGCCGGTCCGACGGCCCGGGCCACGTTCACGCTGATCGAGCCGAGCGCGGAGGCCGCCCGCACCTGCTCCCGCGGCACCAGCTCCGGGATCACCGCCGTCCAGGCCGGCAGGGTGAGCGCCTGTCCCACGCCGAAGGCGAAGGTGAGGGTGAGCAGCAGCGCCGGTGGCATCCGGCCGGTCGCGGTGAGCAGGGCGAGCGCGACGGCCACCACGACCAGGAAGAGCTGCACCCAGATCAGCAGGTGCCGACGGTCGAAGGCGTCGGCCAGCGCGCCGGCCGGCAGGGCCAGCAGGAGCACCGGCAGCAGGCCTGCGGTCTGCACCAGGGCGACCAGCGTCGCGGCGTTCGGCTCGTCGATCAGCAGCCACTGGGCGCCGACGCTCTGCATCCAGGTGCCGACGTTCGCCGCGAGCAGGGCCAGCCACAGGTTGCGGTAGACGGCCGTGCGCAACGGCGCCCACGCCGAGACCGGACGCTCGGCGGGGTCGCCTCCCGCCGTCACCACCGCCCGTCCGCGCGCGGCACGCGCTCACCGCGGACGTGGCGATCGTCCGGGCACACCAGCGGGCGGGCCGCCGACGACCCCGGCCCACCGGTGCCACCGACCACCACGAACGTCCTGGCGCCCATGTCCCTCCCGCCGCCGTCGCACCCCCGCGCCACGTAACGGCTGGGCCTTCCCGCATTTGCGGGTTCCACACCGCCGGGAATGCGCGCCGGCATCCACTACGACACCGGCCAGGACCCGGCCGGCGCCGACGTGGCCGTCGTCCGGGAGGCCTTCGAGGTCAACGCGCTCGGGGCGCTGAGGGTGTGCCAGGCAGTGCTGCCGCTGATGCGCCACCGGGCCCCGGGGCGGCGGATCGTCAACGTCTCCAGCGGCGCCGGCTCGCTGAGCACCATGGGCGCCGGCACCCCGGCGTACGCCATCTCGAAGGCCGCGCTGAACGCGGTCACCCGGCTCTTCGCGGCCCAGCTCGCATCCGACGGCATCCTGGTCAACTCCGTCTGCCCGGGCTGGGTCGCCACCGACATGGGCGGCCGGGGCGGCCGCCCGGTCGCCGAGGGCGCGGCCGGCGTGCTGTGGGCCGTCGACCTGCCGGACGACGGCCCCACCGGCGGCTTCTTCCGGGACGGCCGGCCCGTCCCCTGGTGAGCCCGCCGCTGACCCGGCACGCCCGCCGCCGAGGATCGGCCGGCGCGCCGGGTGAGCGCGTCAGTCGGCCTCGGGCGCCCCGATCTCCCGCAGCCGCCCCTCGGCGAGCCGCAACCAGCGGTTGACCCCGATCTCGGCGAGGAACCGCTCGTCGTGGCTGACCACCACGAACGCCCCCTGGTACGCGGCGAGCGCGCTCTCCAACTGGGCGACGCTGACCAGGTCGAGGTTGTTGGTCGGTTCGTCGAGCAGCAGCAGTTGCGGCGCGGGCTCGGC
The DNA here is from genome assembly GCF_051386295.1 of Micromonospora sp. URMC 105. NCBI lineage: Bacteria > Bacillati > Actinomycetota > Actinomycetes > Micromonosporales > Micromonosporaceae > Micromonospora > Micromonospora sp. URMC 105. The sequence goes on from NZ_JBPQTL010000007.1 coordinate 92,340, forward strand.
GCACAGCACGCAGACCAGGGTGGCGCGCAGCCGCTCCCCACCGGAGAGCACCCCGACCGGCAGGTGGATGCGCGAGCCCCGGAACAGGAACCGGGCGAGCAGGTTCATCCGCTCCGCCTCGGGTGTCCCGGGCGCGAACGCGGCCAGGTTCTCCGCCACCGTGCGATCGAGGTCCAGCAGGTCCAGCCGCTGCGACAGGTACGCGATTCGCCCGTCGGCCCGCCGCACCTGCCCGCCCTCCGGTTCCAGGTCACCCTGGACCAGGCGGAGCAGGGTGGACTTGCCGGCGCCGTTGGGCCCGGTCAACGCGATCCGCTCGGGCCCCCGGATCATCAGGTCGGCACCGTCGCCGGCGAACAGCGCCCGGTCGTCGTAGCGGACCTGCATCCGCTCACCGAGGAAGACGGTGCGTCCGGCGGGAACGTTCGTGCCGGGCAGGTCCAGCACGATCCGCTGCTCGTCGCGGAGCGCGCGACCGGCCTCGTCGAGCCGGGCCCGCGCCTGGCTGACCCGGGCGGCGTGCGTCTCACCGGCCCGGCCCGCCGACTCCTGGGCGCCCCGCTTCATCGTCCCGGCGAAGATCTTCGGCAGCCCGGCGCTCTTCAGGTTGCGGCTGGCGTTGCCGGCCCGCCGTTCGGCCCGCTCGCGGGCCTGCTGCATCTCCCGCTTCTCCCGCTTGACCTCCTGTTCGGCGTGGCGGACGTTGCGCTCGGCGACCTCCTGCGCGACCCGCACCGCCTCGGCGTACGCGGTGAAGTTGCCGCCGTAGGAGCGGACCTCGCCCCGGTCGAGTTCGAGGATGCGGTCCATCCGGTCCAGCAGCGCCCGGTCGTGGCTGACCAGCAGCAGGCAGCCCGACCAATCGTCGAGCAGGTCGTAGAGCACGCGCCGGGCGTCGAGGTCGAGGTTGTTGGTGGGCTCGTCGAGCAGCAGGACGTCGGGGCGCTTCAACAGCTGCGCGGCGAGGCCGAGCGAGACGACCTGGCCGCCGCTGAGGGTGTCCAGGCGGCGGGCCAGGGTGACGTCGGCGAGGCCGAGCCGGTCGAGCTGGGCGCGGCTGCGCTCCTCGACGTCCCAGTCGTTGCCGATCGTGGTGAAGTGCTCCTCGCTCGCGTCGCCGGCCTCGATCGCGTGCAGGGCCCGCAGCGCGGGGGCGACCCCCAGCACCTCGGCGACGGACAGGTCACCGGCCAGCGGCAGGCTCTGCGGGAGGTAGCCGAGCACCCCGGTGACGGTCACCGAGCCTGCGGTGGGCCGGCACTGGCCCGCGATCAGCTTGAGCAGGGTGCTCTTGCCGGCGCCGTTCGGGGCGACGAGACCCGTACGACCACCGGCGACGGTGAACGACAGGCCGGTGAAGACCGGGGTGTCGTCCGGCCATGAGAACGACAAATGGGAACAGACGATGTACGCGTCGGACATGAGAGGAACCTCGACGGTGATGCGGGCGTGCCAGAGCCGCCCGGGCGGGCAGTGGTCGACGAGGGCACGGCCTGCCGGCGGCGGGGCGCTTGCCGCGCGCCTGCCGGTGGCCGCACACGTCCGGTCTCACCCGGAGATGTCGTCGTCACCCGCCATGTCTGGCCCCCTGCTCCGATCACCGGCCGCCGAGACTACCAGCAGACCCGGCGCCGGGACGGTCGTGACGTCACCGGGAGGGCTGCGCGGGTCACTGGAACCGGACGTCCTGCAGATCGATCGAGACGATCACCGTGCTCTTGTCGGGGCGGCGCTCGGCATCGGTCAGGTAGACCAGGCGGCGGGTCGCGACGAGGATGCCGTCGTACCCGCGGGGGTCGAAGCTGTAGTTGGCGGCGACGGGCGCACCCGGGCCGAACACCTCCGGCACGTAGTCGTGCCGGCGGACGTGCCCCTCCGCGTCGACGTAGTAGGTCTGCTCCCGGCTGTGCGTCGCCACCTCGTCCGGGAACACCACCCGCAGGGCTCGCCAGACCTCGCCGTCCTCGTGGTGCGGTGCCAGCTCCTCGATGCGGTACCCGGGGGCGGCGAGCAGGAACGGCTCGGTCAGGTAGTTCCACATCGCGTACCCGTTGAAGTACGCCAGGTGCAGGCGGTCCCACGGGGTGGCGATCTCGTGGCCCGCGAAGGAGTCCCTCGGCCGGTCCCGTTCCTCGACCACCTCGCCCGTCCCGGTCTCGATCACGACGCGATCCGAAGTGACGACGCTGCGCAGGTCGGGCCGGCCGAACGGGGTGGTGCGGGCGACCTGACGGTGCAGCTCGGCCTGCGTCACCACGTCGTCCAGCACGCCCTCCTGGCCCTTGAGGCCCCACAGCGCGCCGCCGCCCCGCACCCGCGCGCTGACCGAGGTCAGCTCGTTCCACCGCTGCATGCCGCCGTGCGCGGCGATGACCTGCTCCAACAGTTCGTGCACGTCAGCTCCCGGTTCTCGTGGTGGCCGGCACCCGGCGTCGGGACCGGCGCCGACATCGAGGCGAGCCGTGTGTCTCAAGCCGTCGGCTCCCGCTGGCCCGGCGTACCAACCATCCACGCTAGTACCGCTGAGCTGCGGCAAGGCGCGGTTCACGGGTCCCCGGCGGACCGGGAGGATGCGACGAGCGCCCTGGTTGACGGCCCGCTGCACGGGTACTCCCCCGCGCCAGCCGGTGCCGGTGCGGCCCGTCCGTCCGGCAACCGTCCCGAGCTGCTGGCCGCGCCGCCGGGGGTCGCAGGCCGATGTCGGACACCTCACCGCCGTCCGGGAAGCAGGACCCGCCGGACGACGTCATCGAACTGCGGGTCCACGGGGTCTCGGGCGCGGCCGCCGAACAGGTGCTCGACCGCCCGCACGCCCACCAGGTGGCCGGCGACCGCAGCGGCGGCTTCTACCGGCCCCGACCGGGCTATCCGGACAGCACCGGGCCGGGCGGCGTGGTGCTGGAGGCGTACCGGTGGAGCGACCTGCCCTCGGGCACCGCCACCCGGACGCTGTCCCTGGTCTTCCTGCTGCCGTTCATGCTGAGCAACGTGGCGATCTGGATGCGCCCGGCCCGGCGGGGGCCCGGCTCGGGCGTCAAGGTGCTGTGCCGGCTCCTCGGGCTCAACCTCACCGTGCTGTACGTCCTCTCCGCCGCCGGCGTCGCCCTCGACCTGATCGCCTGGAAGTGCATGGACTCGTCGCGCTGCCTGATGGGCCGCGCCTGGCTGTCCTGGCTCGGCGGTCGACCGGTGGGCCTGCGCCTGGCGGTGCTGGCCCTGCTGCCGATCGCCGCGGTCGTACTGGTCTGGCTGCTGGGCGCCCGCCCCGGCCGCTCGTACGACGCCTTTCGGATGCAGGTGGGCGGGCCGGAGGGCGACCGGCTCAGCGCCGTCGGCCAGTGGGACGCCATGCCGATGGTGGGCCGGCTGCGGGCGATCCACATCGCCGCCGCGTTCGCGATGCTCGACCTGACCCTGCTCGCCGCGCACGGCGCCACCGATCCGTCGGTCGTGACGCTCGCCCTGGCCGGCCTCGCCGTACTCGTGCTGATCGCCTGCGCGGCCCTGCTCTGCGCGCCCGACCTGCTCGAACGGGCGGGCACCGCCCGTACCGTCGACCGGCTGGCCACCTGGCTGCGGGCGGTGGCCTGCGCCCTGACGGTGACGGCCCTCGGCGTCGTCGTGCTGGACCGGAGCCGGTGGCCGGCGTCCGACGGGCTGCCCGGGTACGGCCGCATCGTCGGCTGGGCCTTCCTCAGCCAGATGGTGCTGCTGGCCGTGCTGGCCGTGCTGGCCCTGTGGCGCAGCGCAGACCGGGAGCGCCGACCGGCGCTGCTGCACGGCCTCGGCGCGCCGGTCATCGCGGCCTTCGCGGTCGGTCTGTCCGGAGCGTTCTCCGCCGAGTTGGTGTACCGGACGGCCTACTTCCTCAACCGGCGGGCGATCACGGGACGCGCGAACGACCTGGCGGACCCGCCGCTGGCCTACAAGTGGGCGCTGTTCACCTTCTTCCTGACCACGATCGTGGCGGTGCTGATCGTGGCGGCGCTGACCCTGCTCTCCCGGCGGGCGCGCCGCCGGGCGGCGGCGGAGATCGTCGCCCGGGACTTCCCGGACGCCCCACCGCAGGCCGCTGAACGGATCCGCCGCATCGAGAAGATGATCGCGCGGGCCCGGTTCACCGAGTGGCTCGGCCCGCTGGCCCTCGCGTACGCCTGCCTTACCGCCCTCGGCCTGGTCACGGGGCTGCTGGGGTTGTTCGGCCTGCAGCCCAGCCCGCTGGCCGAGCGTCTGCTGGGAGTGCCGGGCGGGTTCGTGAACTTCGGGCTCACCATCGGCAGCTACCTCATCGCCGGCGTCGTCGTCGCCCTGGTGGTGGGCGGCCTCTTCGCCTACCGGACGGCGGAGTTCCGCCGGTACGTCGGTGTGGTCTGGGACCTGGGCACGTTCTGGCCCCGGGCGGCCCACCCGTTCGCGCCGCCCTGTTACGCCGAACGGGCGGTGCCGGAGCTGGCGAAGCGGATCTGCTACCTGGCCGAGCGGCACCGCGGCGTCCTGCTCACCGGGCACAGCCACGGCTCGGTGCTGCTGGCCGCCACGGTGCTGCAACTGCCGCCCCAGGTGCAAGCACGGGTCGCGCTGCTGACCTACGGCTCCCCCCTCGACCGCCTGTACGCCCGCCTCTTCCCCGCCTACCTGGGCCGGGACGTGCTGCACGAGGTGGGCGAGCGGCTCGACTGGCGCTGGCTGAACCTGTGGCGGGAGACCGACCCCATCGGGGGCTGGATATTCGCCGCGCACCGGCCCGGCGACCCGCCGGCGCACGCCGACCCGAGCGGGCAGGTCGACCGCCGGTTACGGGACCCGGAAGACCTGCTGGCGCCCCCGAGCGACAGCGTCCCACCTCCGGTGCAGGGGCACTGGCCGTGCGAGTCGGACGAGCGGTTCGCCGCCGCCGTACGCGAACTCGCCGACCGGCTCCGCGCCCAGCACCACGGCTGAGGTGGGGGCTGGGACGGCACGATCGCGGTCGGCGTTCCCCCCTGGCCGCGACCGGCGCCCCTGCGTCCGGATGCGCCGAGCCGGCGGAGGCACTAGCTTGCGCGGCATGCATCGCAGCCGCGTCCACGCCGTCCTGATCGACGCCCCGCGCGCGGAGGCCGCCCGGGCGGCGGCCTTCTGGTCGGCCGCGCTCGGCGTCCCCGCCGAGGCCGACCCGGAGCATCCCCAGTTCGTCGACCTCCACGGCGCCCTGCCCGGACTGGTCACCGCCGTGCAGGCCGTCGACGACGCGCCCCGCTTCCACCTCGACTTCGAGACCGACGACGTGGCGGCCGAGACGGCACGGCTGGTCGCCCTCGGCGCCACACAGGTGGCCCGGTGGCGGGACTGTCACGTCCTGCGGGTGCCGGGCGGGCACCTGGTCTGCGTGCTGCCCGTGGCGAGCGCGCCGGAGGTCTTCGACTCCGGGGCGACGACCTGGCCCTGACCCCGGTCCGGCAGGGTGCGTCCGCGTCGTCCGGCACCCGGCGGCTCGCGCCGGTGCTAGCGTCCAGATACGCAGGTCGACAGGCAAACCTCCGTTCGGACGGAAGGTTGAGCTATGGACGAGACCGTCGCACGGGCAATGATCAAAGCCCACTTCGCGGCCTCCAACGTCAGCGCACCCGGCGGCGGGCCGGGAGACGACATCGCCCGCGCGTCCGAGATCTACGCCGACGACGCGGTGGTCGAGTGGCCCCAGGGCGGCGAGCGCCTGCGCGGCAGGGCCAACATCACCGCCTTCCGGTCCCGCTACCCCGCCCGACAGGAGTTCCAACTGCACCGGACCATCGGCTGCGGGAATCTGTGGGTCAACGAGTACACCATCCGGTACGACGACCGGCCCATGATGGCCGTCGGGATCATGGAGTTCCGCGACGGCAAGGTCGTCCGCGAGCGGATTTACTTCGGGGAGCCCTGGGAACCACCGGCCTGGCGGGCCCAGTGGGTCGAGCGGATGGAGCGGCCCACCAGCTGAAGGCAGCCGGCACTTCCTCTACACGCCGCCCCACCTCCTCTGCCTCCCCGTGGTGCCGGATCTGTCAGTTTGCAGGCGGGCGTTTCCGTCGATGGGGCAGGCCGCCTGCCCCCCCCTGGCAAACAGCTGGCGAAGAGGAGGCCGGCCGTCGACCGGTCTCCCCTTCGCCTGCTGTGACATCAGGTCCTGCCCGTGCGCAGGTACGGGTCCTCGTGTCAGCGTTGGCCCCACGTCATGGCGAGGTCCACGACGCGGAGATCTGCCGGGTCAGACGGCCCCGACGGTGGCCGCCGCGTCGGTCAGACCGGCACCACAGCCGCCGGAACAGGTCCCCGGGATGGCTCGGGCGTTGGCCTTGAGGGCCGACTCGACGCCCGCCGGGGTCAGGGTTGGCGTCTTGGCGAGCATGAGCGCCGCGATCCCGGCCACGTGCGGCGCCGACATGCTGGTGCCCATGTACGCCGTGTAGCTGGGGCTGCCGGGCGTGGTCGTACCGGCGTTCATGGTGGACAGCACCCCGTTCTCGGGGGTGGTCCGGGAACCCGCGGGATCGGTCTCCAGGCGTACCTCGCCACCGGGCGCGGACACGTCCACACTGGTGCCGTAGTTGGAGTAGAAGGCACGGTTGCCGTCCCGGTCGAGCGCACCCACCGTGACGACGTTGGTGCAGCTCGCCGGGCTGAAGCCCCTGGCGTCGGCATTGCTGTTGCCGGCCGAGACCACCACCGTCGTGCCGCGGCGCACCGCGGAGGTGATGGCGTTCTGGTACGTCCGGCTGCACGCACCGCTGCCGCCCAGACTCATGTTGATGACCTTCGCCGGCGTCGTGTTGGCCGGGATGCCCGAGACCGAGCCACCGGAGGCCCAGACGATCGCGTCGGCGATGTCGGACGTGGTGCCGCCGCACTTGCCGAGGACGCGGACATGCTGCACCTTCGCGGTGGGCGCCACCCCGGCCACCCCGACGCCGTTGTTGCTGACCGCGGCGATGGTGCCGGCCACGTGGGTGCCGTGCCAGCTGGAGTTGCTCACCTTCGAACCGGTGCCGCACTCACCGGCGGTGGCGTTCCAGTCGCCCTCGTCCTGCGGGTTCGCGTCACGGCCGTTCCCGTCGCGCGCGTTGGTCGAGCTACTGATGAAGTCGTACCCGGCGACGGTGTTGGTGTCCAGGTCGGGGTGCGCCGTGCGCCCGGTGTCCAGCACCGCGACGACGACCCCGCTGCCGGTGGTGGTGTCCCAGGCGGCCGGCCCGTTGATGCCGGCGGTCGTCTCGTAGTAGTGCCACTGGGCGGGGTAACTGGGGTCGTTCGGCGTCGACAGCGCGTACATGGGAGTGTCCGGCTCGGCGTACTCGACGTCGCCGCGTGCGGCGAGCGCCTGCAGGAGGCCCGAGGTGCGGGCGCTGGCCCGGACGACGTGCGCGCCGGTCGCCAGCCGGCGGGTCTCGGTGAGGCTGACTCCGAAGCGTCCGCCGAGTTGGCGCAGGGCCCCGCCGCGGTCGGCGCCGGCGGTGAACTTCACGATGTACTGGTTCGTCGAGCTGTCGGCGGGTGCCGGTGACGGCGCGGGAGCCGCCGACGCCGGGACGGTCAGCGCGGTGGTGGCCGCGAGGGCCGCCGCGGCCGCACCCGCCACGGCGAGGACTGGACGCGTTCGTGTCACGTTTCCTCCCAAGCAATGTCCGCCCTGGTGAGCGGCAACGACCGGACGTTAATCGACCGATAACAATGCCGCAATGGGGTGTCCGTTCCGACGCCCTGGGCCGGTCGAGGGCTGTCCGCGGCAGGGAGTTCGCCGGCGCCAGCCGAGCGGCGGAGCGACCGGTCGCGGTCGGGCGCGAGCCGTCACCCGAGGTTGGCGATCCCGCTCGCCCGGTCGGGACCTCCGTGGCGGTGTACCGCCACGCCAGGCTGACGTGGACGCGAGGCGGCTAGCGACCGGAGCTGGGCTCGTGGTCCGGCTCGGGCGCCGTGAGGTTGTCCTCCAGCCGGTGCACGACCCGGAGTGCTTCGCGCTGTTCGTCGGGGGTCATCTCGCCGACCGTACGGCGTTCGAGGTCTGCCCAGATGCGCTCGACCTGCTTGCGCAGGACGAGGCTGGCCGGGGTGGGTTCGACGCGGGTGGCGCGGCGGTCGTCGGGGTCCGGGACGCGGCGTACGTAGCCGGCCCGTTCGAGGCGCTGCACGGTGCGGGTCATGCTGGCCGAGTCGGTGTCGAACTCGTCGGCGAGGTCGGTCTGGCGCTGCGGCCCCGACTCCCACAGTCGCATCATCAGCAGTTCCTGGCCGGGGTGGAGCCCGACCTCGCGGAGCAGTTGACCGGCGAGCATCCGGTGCGTCCGGGCCAGCCGGAAGATGGCGTGGCTGATCGGCCCGCCCACTGCGGCACCCGGCCGCCGCCGCTCGATCGGCACATCCTCTGCCCTCACGCTGCCAGATTACCTGTTCAGGGCAGGTGTGGTGTCCGTCACCTACTCCTCCGAAATAACAGACCGGCTCCCGCGCATTTACCTGTGCAGGACAGCTAATTTCAGTACGAGGGAGACGGGACATGCCTGGAGCATTCGAACCGGTCAGCATCGGCCGCTACACGGCCCGCACGCGGGTGGTGCTGGCCCCGATGACGCGCAGCCGGGCGTACGGGCCCGGGGCCGGCCCGACCGAGCTGATGGCGGACTACTATGCCCAGCGCGCCGGCGCCGGATTGATGATCACCGAGGGTGTGCAGCCCTCGCCGGTCGGGCAGGGCTACCCGAACACCCCAGGCCTGCACAGCGCCGAGCAGGTCGCGGCCTGGCGGCCGGTGACCACCGCGGTACACGAACGGGCCGGCCTGATCTTCGCGCAGCTCATGCACACCGGCCGGATCGGCCACCCCAGCCTCTACGAGCAGGAGCTGACGCCGGTCGGCCCGTCTGCGGTGAAGGCGGCCGGCACCGTGTTCACACCCGGCGGCCCGAAGGAGTTCGTCACCCCGCGGCCGCTGGACCGCGCCGGCATCACACAGACCATCGAGGACTTCGCGTCGGCAGCCCGGAACGCCATCGCCGCGGGCTTCGACGGGGTTGAACTGCACGGCGCCAACGGCTACCTGCTGCACCAGTTCCTCTCCACCAACGCCAACCGGCGCGACGACGACTGGGGCGGCAGCATCGCCGGGCGCGTCCGGCTCACCGTCGAGGTCGCCAGGGCCGTCGCCGACGTGATCGGCGGCGACCGGGTCGGGCTGCGGATCTCCCCGGCCAACCCCTACAACGACATCGTGGAGGAGGGGCACCGGGAGACCTACCTGGCCCTGCTCGACAGGCTGAATCCGTTCGGCCTGGCCTACCTGCACGTGGCTGAGGGGCCGGACACGGAGTTCACCGGCCAGTTGCGGCAGCGGTGGAACGGGCCGCTGATCCTCAACCCGTACACCCCGGGCGCCTACACCGCGCACCAGGCGCTGAAGCTCGTCGAGACCGGCGCCACCGATCTGGTCTCCTTCGGCGCGCTCTACCTTGCCAACCCCGACCTACCCGACCGGCTACGGGCCGGCGGCCCCTTCAACGTCCCCGACTACAGCACCGCCTACGGCGGCGACCACCGGGGATACACCGACTACCCCACTCTCACGAAGGTCTGAGGAGACAGCGATGAAGGCAATCACGTTCGACACGTTCGGCGACCCCGAGGTACTGCACATCGCCGAGGTGCCGCTTCCCGAGCCCGGACCGGGCCAGATCCGGGTGAAGGTCCGCGCCGCCGGCGTCAACCCCGTCGATGGCAAGATCCGCAGCGGCGCGATGCAGGCCGTCTTCCCCACGCCGCTCCCCGCCGTACCCGGCATCGAACTGGCCGGGACGGTGGACGCGCTCGGCGACGGGGTGACCGGCCTCGCCGTCGGCGACCGGGTCTTCGGCTGGGCCGACCCGCCGACCGGCTCATACGCCGAGTACGCCCTTGCCACCACCTACGCCCGGCTCCCCGACGGCCTGGACTTCCCGGCGGCGGTGACCCTGCCGGTGGCGGTGGAGACCACCAACCGCGTACTCGACCAGCTCAAGGTCGCGGCCGGAGAGACCCTGCTCGTACACGGCGCGAGCGGCGCCGTGGGCCAGGTCGCCGTGCAGGTCGCCGTCTCCCGTGGCGTCACGGTGATCGCCACCGCCGGCGAGAAGAACCAGGATCGGGTACGCGCCCTCGGCGCCCTGCCGACCGTCTACGGCCCGGGCCTGGTCGACCGGGTACGCGCCCTCGCCCCGAACGGCGTCGACGCGGTGCTCGACGCGGCCGGCAAGGGCGTGCTCCCCGACTCGATCGAGCTGCGCGGCGGCACTGACCGCATCATCACCCTCGCCGATCCCGAGGCCTACCGCCTCGGCGTCGTCTTCGCCGCCGGCCCGGACGAGCGCTCCGCCGACGATCTCGCCACCTTCGCCGACCAGTTGGTTGCAGGCGAGGTGCAGACCGCCGTCGCCGCGGTCTACCCGTTCTCCCAGGCCACCGACGCGCACCGGCTCAGCGACAGCGGCCACGCCGGCGGCAAGGTGGTCCTGGTTCCCTGACCGGGCACGGGTGGTCGAGCCCTCGCTCGGCCACCCGTCGTCACCACACCGCGCAGTCCCGCGCCCGCAGGCTAACGCCGGGGCGCGGGACCGGTTTTGATCAGCTACTAGGTGTGTGGAGCCGGCTTGTCCGTGCGTCCGGTCGCGGCACCGCGCCCTGTTGGTACCCGACCGTCAGCAGGACTCGCCCCGACAACACGGGCCTCGGACCCGACCACCCGCCACAACCTTGCCCACTCACGCAGGCGGGCGAAGACTAGCAGCGGTGGCCTCGCAGGGGGTGCTGCCGAAAGAAGCCGGCGGGCTGGCGATAGAGGAGATCGACCGGCCCGGTTCGCGGTCAGTGGTGGAGGATCTCGACCTGGATCGCACCGCCGAGCGCACCGGCGGGACAGATCGCCACTAGGGCTGCCATCACAGCGAGGACGACCCGGGGCCCACGTTTCATGTCCGGGTTGAGGCGGTAGACCGCCGTCGCCATGAGCAGGAGTCCGGGAAGCATCATCAGGAAGGAGCGTCCACCCTCGGCGGTGCTGGTCGCCCCGACCATGAGCACGAACGCGATCGCGAGGAGCCACGGGTCGCCAGGGCGAGGCGGCGCGACCTTCAGGTCCTCGGCTTTGATCTTGAGTGCATCGGCCAGCTCGCCGCGAGTTCGGGCGGCCTGAACGGCGACCTTCACGTCCGCCAATTCGTCGGTTCTCAGCTCCCCTGCGGCCACTCGCAGCATGAGCGTCGCCAGGACGTGCTGCCTGTCCCGTTCGGTGATCAGCCGCTGAGCGATCGCAGGGGGCCGCCCGGCATCCTCGACGACCACGGGTTCGCACGTGCCGGTGTCAAAATACGACATCTGCCGTGCCCTCACGAACACGAGGTCGCCCGCCCGCAGGGGCAACGGCCGCGACACAGTCCAAGTGGGCTTCCGCCCGGACTTACCCAGCGGCTCGAGAGTGATCCGCGACTGCCCGCCCTCGATCGTGACGCCGTCGACCACGTGCGTCTTCCATCGACGGTCGCGCAGATCGCCCGGGCGCTGTCCGACACTGAAGTCACGGACGTGGGGTGCCCGGCGACCAGTGACCGTCGTCACCTGCCGCATGGGATTGTCAGTGCACGGATGCTTGGGCCACGGCGGCCCCAGGTCATCGAAGAAGACGCGGCTACCGAGCTCATTGGCGTAGAAGTAGACCGCCGCGCCGCAGATCGGGCAGCGAGCATTCGGGCTGATCCACCCCACCACGCTGCTAGAGGTGCTCGCGGGGCCTCGCGGTGGCGTCGCTGACGCTGTGAAGGATGGTCTCGCGTAGCTCCGCCGAAGCGACGCGGAGGACCCACCAGACGAACGGTTCACCTTGTGAGTGCTCACCCAGTGCCGAGTGCCGCCCGAACCGGTCCGCCAATGCCCGCGACGCCGGTACGTCGTCACCAGATCACCGCCAGGCGCTGCGTCAGCATCGCTGAAGGATAGTCACCGTCGCAATCAGGACGATACGCAGGTGATCAACTGGGGTTACGGTCTCTCCCATGACCGAACGGGTGGAGGTGAATCTGCCTGCGGCAGGGGCACTCGGCCGACATGAGCGAGCCGCCGGATTTGGCGGCTACTCGATCCGTCACCGGACTGAGACGGCGGCCGGTCAAGAACCCGCCCTGACATCGGGTCCGGGCGGTCGGGATGCTGTACCAGTCACCCCTCGCTGGACAAGGCAGAATCAGGCCGGCCCCTCGCCCCCCAATCATGGTCAGCACGGCCTACCACGGTGCGTGCGGCCTGGAGCAGGGCGGTGAGGGCAGGGTTGTCGCCGCGAGGGAGCCAGGCCAGGGCCGCTGTGGACGGCGGTAGGTCGATGACATCGACGTAGGCGACGCCCCGACGGGTGTAGGCGTGGCGGGCTTCGGCGGGCAGGAAGGCGATGGCCTGGCCACGAGCGACCGCCGACAGCAGCGCTTCCATGTCCCCGGCCATCGGCCCGTACCGGACGGCACTGCCGTCGGGGCGAGGGTTGACCGTCCAGAAGTCCCACCACTGTCGTAGTTCCGGGATCGGGACGTCGACCATCACCCGGTCAGACATCTGCGCCAGGGTCAACGGCGCCTGCGTCACCAGCGGATCGTCAGCGGGCACGCAGGCGACCCGGGGCTCAGTCGACAGGTGCAGGCTCCGTAGCCCTGGCGGCAGCGGCGGACGTAGGAACGCCGCGTCCACGTCGCCCCGGGGTAAGGCGTAGACCTGCTCGACGAAGTGGACCGAGCGGATCTCGACGGTGATCCCGGGGTGCTGGGTGGACAACTCGGTGAGGATGGCGGTCGCGTAGGGCATGAAGGCCTCCCCGCCGATGGCTCCGATCCGCAGCTTGCCCTGGGTCGTCCGAGAGTACGCGGCGGCGAGGTCTTGTAGCCGGGTCATGGCGTCGACCGAGTCGCGTGCCTTGGGTAGCAGAGCCTGACCCGCAGGGGTGAGCTGCACCTGGCGGGAGGAACGGTGCAGCAGGTGGACATCGAGCCGGTCCTCCAGTGCGCGGATCTGCTGGCTGAGGGCCGGCTGGCTCAGGAAGAGTCGTTGGGCGGCCCGACCGAAATGCAACTCCTCGGCCAGGACCAGGAACAGCCGCAGTTGATGAAGGCTGGGTTCACGCGAGGCGGATGGGAACCGGGGTTGTAGCCGCCCGTCAACACACTGACGATCCATAACGAAAAACTTATCAATCTCCACCGAATCGCCATCACCCAGCGCCTGTACGACGGGCGGGTCTGCGGGCATTGTTCGGGTAGGGCGACTCGCAGGGGACCGTCCGGCATTCGTGCTGCCGCCCCCGTGCTCAAGGCCACCGCCTGGTACGCACCGGTGCCTACCAAGGGTGGTTTGAGGATCGATGAAGACAACGCCCGCTGTGCGGTACGCAGCCGGCGCACCGCTCGAATGCTGGTCGTCACCGACACTTCACGGGGGTGTGTCGTTGGCTGGCCAGCCCCGAACAGAGGCGACGTCGTGCCCGCCGGCCACCGTCGTCCCGGCAACTCGGGTGGCACTCGCCTCGACAGACGGTGCGGGTGCCGCCCGGGCGGTCTGTCGACCCCGGCTAGAACGCGCCCGCAGCCGCACAGCGGCGAGGAGCGGAAGCGGTGCGGCGCTAGGGGTAGTCCGACTGCCTCCACGCCAACGACGTGCGGCAGGCTGAGTATGGGGATCAGTGGGACCCGCAATGGGTGGCAGCAGGATGAGCGGGTTGTACTAGCGAACCGCAGAACGGCAGAGATGATCGATGTCCGGATCCTGGCGAAAGATGATGCCGGGCAGGACTACACCGCCGAGGTCGCTAGTCTCTGGCCGAATCAGAAAGGCCACCCGGAAGCATGGCCCGAGTGGCGGCTCGGGACATGGACTGGTTGATCTCGGCGGAGGCATACGCCGGCCGAGGCTACGTGCAATGGCCAGCGGCCCTCTGAGATTTTGAGTCAATTACCCGATAAGGTGGTTGCTGCAGCCCATGCTGCGAGGATGATGCGCCAGCATGGACCAGCCAACCGCCACCTTCATCGCAGGCATGGTTTCCGCATTGGGGTCGACGACTGTCGGTCTAGGCGGCCTAATCTTTGCCATGCGCAATACGAGCAAGACCTTGGCGTATCAGCGCGACGAGGCTGCCGCGGCCCGCGAACACGAGATCCGGCTCCGCAGGGACACGGAGCACCGAGAAGACCAGCTTCGTTGGCATCGTGAGCGACGAGAAGCATACGGGACGTTTGCTGTTGCCGCAGGCAAGGCTCGCCAGGGAATGCTAATGAGGGCACGCGATACCGAGCCTGCGGATGCCCTCGGCACCAATCTTACGCAATTGAGAAATGACCTGTTCGATGCGTTCTCGATGATCCAGCTAATCGGCGCACAACCGGTTCGTCATCGCGCCTCATCAGTGCTGACGTTCGTTGATGAGGTGATCGCCGGAGCGGCCTATGACGACGAGCATTGGGTAGAAAAGATCTTGGGGTTCAGGGCGGCAGCAAGGGATGACCTGGTACCTGGCAAAGTTTCGCCCGAGAAATAGCGTGCTTACAGCAGAGGCACCGAGCGGACACGGGCGATCGAGGCAAGGGCTACCGTCGGCTGCAGAACTTGACCGCTCCACTAGCCTCGTCCCGCACGTAGTATCGCGGTCCGCGAAGGTACGTCCTTGCTCGCTGGTGCAGCCGCTCCACAGAGTCCTGACGCCTCGCTCACACGCCCTGTGCGGAAGGTCCGCCCCCGCGGCAAGGCTCTTCGCACCCTTGGAGCGGCTAGGTGCGGTTCTGTGTGGGTGGCGCTCCCCGTCGGTGCTTTGTTGCTCCCTTCGGGCATCGTTCAGACGCAGCCTGCTTCGGCCGGCGCTGTCCGAACCGTTGTCGTCGGCGTTGCTGTCAATGATCGAACATTACGCAGGGCAGCGATCTCATGATCGTCGTTGGTATCTTCGCCGGCATGAGTCGCAGGGTGCGGGGTGGTGGCCGGTTGAAGCGGCGGCCGGTGTCCGAGGAGGAACGCGCGAGGGCGGTTGAGGAGTACAGCGAGGCGGTGGGCCGCCTGCAACACTCGGCCTTCCGGAACCTGCGTACCTCCATCGCGAACGTCGCGATCTTTTTGGGGTGGTGTCGGGCTGGATGATGCTGACCGGCGATGCCGAACCCGCTGCACTCGTGCCCATGTCAGTGTCCATCGTCGGTGGAGTGCTCGGTGTGAGCACCTACGTCGTACGGCGGCAGCCTTTCGCTCGGTACCTGCTCATCGGCGCAGTTGTGCTTGCCGTGGTGGGCTTAGTTGGCACCGTCATCGTGTCGCAGGTGGCGCAGTGACCCTCGTCGTGGAGCCTGCGGCTCTGGCGGGCTTCGCGCGGCAGGTCGCCCGGGCGGCCGGAGACGTTGGCGAGATCCGTGACTACTTCCGCCGGTACGCCGAGGCGGGAACCGGCGGAGAGGCGTACAACGTCGCCAAGGCGAGCCACGAGCATGCCGTCAACGTCATCGAGGCCACGCTCAAACGCCTGGCCGGCCTGCTGGAAGCTTCCGCCCCCGAATTCACCGCCGCCGCCACCTACTACCGCACCACTGACCTGACCGCTGCTGCGTCCATGGACCGTACTCTCCCGGCCGCGGCCGACCGGTGCATCACCCGGCTGAAACCGCACCGACCGCCACCGCCTACACCGTGGCGGCGACCGCGACGCCAACCGCGCCCTCTGGCGCATCACCCTCGTCCGCATGCGCTGCCACCAACCCACCAAGGACTACGTCACCCGCCGCACCGCAGAGGGCAAGACCAAGACCGAGATCATGCGCTGCCTGAAGCGCTACATCGCCCGAGACACCTACCGGCTGCTCACAGCTGGCCGCCCGAATTGAGCGTGCCTGAAGCCTCCGCAGGGACGATCATGTCCAAGTGCGCGAACTGACCTGGGACGACGTCGCCGAATGGTTCGAGCCCGACGGCTCGTTGCTCGACGCCTACGTCCTCGACGCCAATGAAGACGACTGGCAGCGGGTGATCGACCTCGTGCGCTCCCAGGGATGGCGGTTCGACCTCACGGCCGAGGGCCAGCCCCTGCCACTCCCGCAGCAGGTCACCGACATCTTCGCCCGCCGCCGCTCCGAGGCGGCCGTCACCATGCACATCTGGCCAGCGCCCCACGTCATGGTCAACACCCACTTCTTCAGTGAAGACGAAGTCGAGTTCGACTTCGACCGCACCGAGCTGCAAGGTCAGCACCAACTGGACATCCTCTGCTCCTTCATGCGCAGCCTCGGACGCCAGCTCGGAAAGCCGGTGCGCCTCACACCGGAGAACAGCCCGCAGCACCCCTTGATCATCTACTCACCCACGGACGATCAGTTCACCTCAACCACATGACGGAAATAGGAGCGTCCATTCCGCTGGCAGCCGGCTGTCCGACTCCGCTTGATGCGTTACACGGTGGCTTCACTTGATGCGTTGCGCGGTTCGTGGCGGCGGGGTCGCCTAATTGATCTCGCATGTCTCCGAGTTGGTTGGCACAATCGCCGGATGCACGAGCCGATCCATGTGGGCTTGCCGTTCCGCTGGGATCTGGTCACGCCCGACCACAGATCCGCGTAACCGGCAGTGTTCGCGGGGAACTCGGCGTCGGCCAGGAACCCGCCGGTGCTGTCGATGATGGCGGCGTGGTGGGTGTCGCGGTGGGTGTCGACACCACCGATGAGAACTCGCTTCTTGGCTGCCATGCTGGTGAGGTCCGCCCTTCTCGGTCGCGTCGAGAACACGTGGACACGTCACCGGTCAAGCGAGCGGACAACACAGTGGTGGGCGCCTCTCGCACAAGCTCCTATCAGGTCACGACGCCTGACCGGTGACATGCAGCTCCCCGGAGCCACCGAGCCGGCCGACGAATCGGGATCAGGACAACAACGTCGGTCTGCCGGTGAGTCAGACCAACCCGGCGACCCACCCCACCATCCTCACTGTCTGCCGCCGACCCGCCCTTCTGGGGAGCGGGCCGCCGCCCGGTCCGCCACCTCAAGCGGACCTTGACGCAGGTTCGGACGCTGGCGGGTCGGGCGGTGGTCTGCTCGGCTTGCCCGGGTCGATGGCAGGCGGGATGGCCTACCGCAACCACCCACGGGCCGCGACCCGCCGACGCAGCCCCGACCATCCTGGAGCCGGAGCGCCCCCGCCGGAGGCGCAGTAACCGCAACCCCGCGACCGCCGTCAGCTCGCCGACGCGGCCGGCGTGCGCTCCCCTACGCCCCGCGCGGTGCTGGCCGCGCGGCCCGGCCGACTGCCGGCCCACCACCCCACCAGTTGACGGCCTGTCGTTCTGCGGCGGCCCTTGGGCTTTCCGCTTCCGCGCCAGCCGCCGGGCGTGTTGCGTGGCCGGAGTCGGAGCGCCAGCGGAGCGACGGACGCGCGCCCTGGCGGCGGCGCGTGCGGCCCGTTCAGGGCCGCCTTGAAGACGTACAGAAAGTTCTCACCACCTCGCCGGCAGCCGGCTGTCCGGTCTCGGGACCTGCGTGACAGATCGGTCTCAGGACCTCCGTGACACCTATGCCACGAGGGCAGCCCGTACGATCGCGGCGTGAATCAAGCCGGGTCGCCCTGCCGCTGCATCCTCTGCCACGACTACGGCGACTCCGACGAGCGGCACCCGATGGAACTGACCACGATCAGGCACGTCCAGCAGCACGGCTGGAGCGTCATGACGATTCCTGAGGACGACAAGGGACCTGGCTGGGCCTACACGATCGGACTCTGGCACACGCACCGGATGCCGGAACTCGCCATGTTCGGCCTGGATGTTGAGCTAGCGCAGACGTGCCTCAACGAGCTGGGAGACAAGGCAAGCGACGGCGTCTCCCTGGAGGCCGAGCAGGCACGCGACGATGTCATCAAGGGATACCAGGTCCATCTCAAGTCGATCGACTACCGCTGGTACAAGGCGTTCTTCGGTCGCGCCATCGCCTTCTACCGCCGGCCGCCCATCCCCTTCCTGCAAGTCGTCTGGCCCGATCGGCAGGGCCGCTTTCATTGGCACGACAACAGCGACGAGCAACTCCATCGACGTCAGCCTCAACTCTGGAACCGCCCCGACGACCATCCGGCGGGCGTCTGGACCCAGGACCTTTAGATCTTCTAGCCGGACGTGTCACCCACGTTCTGAGACCGATCTGTCACGCAGGTCCTGAGACCCGACACCGCCGGCAGCCGGCCGGTTAACGGCTCGCTCCGGGGCCTACGCCGTGGTCTCGTCCAAGACCCATTGCAGGTAGGCGGGGTTACCGTCCGCCACGGGCAGGGCGATGACGCAGGGCACCTCGTAGGGGTGTTCCTCGTTAACGCGTGCCGTGATGGCCTCGACCAGGCTCGCACGGGTGTGCAGTGCCACCCGGGCCTCCGGCTCGTCGTGCACGCTGCCCTGCCAGCGGTAAATCGAGCGGATCGGAGCGACGTTGTGCCCGCAGGCGGCAAGACGGTCGTCGACCAAGCGACGAGTGAAGGCGGCAAGCCATTCTGCGTCTGGGCCGGTGATGATCACCTCGACTACGTCAGTCACTGCCGCTCTCCTGGCTCTTGAGTTTGTCGATGATGGAGCGTGCTTCCTGCTCGCTGTGCGCCATGCCGCCGAAGCCGCTGACGATCTTCCCGTCGTAGCTCAGCCCGACCCAGCGACCGGTCATCTCCTGTCCGTGCGGGTGGAGCACGAAGTACATCGTTCCCTTGGACCGGACGGAGCCGTCGTTCGCCGTGTACCAGCCCATCAGAATTTCGTTGTCCCACAGGCGGAGTTCGCCCCGCCAGTGGTAACCGCCGTCCTCCACGTCGATGCCACGGGTGACGGTCTGAAGCTGGATCAACTCGCCCTCTTGGCGGAACTGCACTTCTTGGGCGGTGATCACCTCCTCGCCATCCTTGGACGTCTGCCACGACGCCCACCAAATGCCGGAGAGGTTGACCCGGTGGCTCGGGATGCCGGCCAGCTCGCCGACGGAGATCTGTAGCGCGTTGGCGATCGCCACGGCAACTGACAGCAGCGGCTGGGACGAGTCCGCCTTCCTGCGCGCCACCGATCCGCGGGTGTTCGACTGGCTGGATCACGTGAAGGCAGCCGCGGGATGCTCCCACCCGATCCGCCTGGCCGGTGAGGTCGCCACCATCGACCGGGCCACCGGGCAACTCCTGTCGGCCGCTAGGACCGAGGACATGCCGGACGGGGAGATTTACAAGCCGTGCGGCAACCGCCGCCACCCGGTCTGCCCGTCCTGCGCGCGCACGTATCAACGCGACGCCTACCAGCTCCTGCGTGCCGGCCTCGCCGGCGGCAAGGGCGTCCCCGCCACGGTCGCCGGGCATCCGGCGGTGTTCCCGACCTTCACCGCCCCGTCGTTCGGCACCGTGCACACCCGCATCGTGAAGCGGCACACCTGCGGCAACCGCCGCCGCTGCGACTGCCGGGCCGAACCCTGCCACCCCCGCCGCGCCACCGACCCCACCGCCCGACCCTGCCAGCACGGCCAGCCCACGGTCTGCTGGGCGCGGCACGAGGACGACGATCCCCGGCTCGGGCAGCCGTTGTGCCTGGACTGCTACGACCATGACGCCCAGGTCGTGTGGAACCACGCCGCCCCCGAGCTGTGGCGCCGCACCACCATCGCCATCACCCGCCACCTGCGCGCCCGCGCCCACGCTCTCGGCCTGCCTGCGGTGGAACAGGTCACCGCCTCCGGCCGGGTCCGCCGGGTGCCACCGGTCAAGCCCTCGTTCGGCGCAAGGTCGCACGGACAGTGGCATGAGCCTTGAACAGATCGCGGACCTCTGCGGCCACTCCGGTACGACTGTCACCGAGAGCGTCTACCGGCATCAACTTCGGCCGGTGCTCCTGGGCGGCGCAGTCGTCATGGACCGGATCTTCGACGCCGAGGCGTAGTCACTCAGTCAGTCACCCAGGTACGACAAGGGGGCCGTCTCGATCTTCCGAGATGGCCCTTCACCTGCGTCGGGACGGCCGGATTCGAACCGACGACCCCTTGACCCCCAGGACGCCGCGTTAGACGTTCGCGCACGTCAGCCACGATCTGCCCATGTGCGAGGCGTCGGCTGGGGCGCTGCCCGTGGGCGTACCGGCAGGACGTGTGGTCCCCGGGTGGTCCCCATCGAAGCAAGCCGGATCAGTAGATCCTCGACCGAAGCACTCACACCGAACCAGCGCATTAAGAGTCACGATCTTGGCCACAGTCGGGCGTGGTTCCCTCGGCTCACCGTAGGTGCCGAAGGGGCGCTCGGCTGGCTCTGGCTGGCTCAGCTTCTGCCGGGATTGCTGTCACTTACTGTCTCGGCTCAGACCAAGAGCGCGCCAGAGCTTGAACAACCAATTTCTTCGCCGGCCCACCGCTCGGTAGGCGTAAGCGAGGTTGTTGCGCGAGATCAGGGTGTCGGGATGGTCCGAGCCGAGCACCCGCTCACAGTCGGCCAGAGTGCGCTGGTGCAGGCCAATCGCCTCGTCCAACCGCCCCACCCTCTGGTAGGCGGCGGCGAGGTTGTTGCGCGAGATCAGGGTGTCGGGATGGTCCGAGCCGAGCACCCGCTCACGATCGGCCAGAGTGCGCTGGTACAGGCCAATCGCCTCATCCGACCGCCCCACCCTCTGGTAGGCGCCGGCGAGGTTGTTGCGCGAG